>NZ_JBFUHY010000066.1:0-28081 GCF_056402155.1 Pseudomonas sp. P4_C1 | reverse complement strand
CCGCAACTCCTGTGGGAGCGAGCTTGCTCCGGGCGGCGTTCCGACGATGACGATCGCATAGCCAACACCTGCATTGCCTGACAGTCCGCTATCGCGAGCAAGCTCGCTCCCACAGGTTTTGCGCGTTAACTGATCGGCATTAGGGCAAGCCCGCTCCCACAGGGTTTTGAGGTGTTAATTCAGATTCTGTTCGGTCAACCGCTGCACCACCAATCGCCGGTAATGCGACGGGGTCATGCCCTTGAGTTGCTGAAAGCGCCGGTTGAAGTTGGAAATATTGTTGAAGCCCGATTCGAAACACACATCGGTAACCGATTTGTCGCCATCGGCCAGCAGTTCGCAGGATTTGCTGATGCGCAGGCGATTGACGAATTCGATAAAGCAGCGTCCGGTGGCCTGTTTGAACACTCGGCTGAAGTAGGTCGGCTTCAGGCCCAGGTGCTCGGCGACTTCTTCCAGCGGCAGTTCCCGGGCGTAATGGGCAAAGATGTAATCCACCGCCCTGTTGGTGCGATCGATGTTGTGCTCGTCGGCCAGTTGCGGGGTCGTGGCGCCAGAGAGCAATTGGTAGTCGTCGGTGGCCGCGAGCAACTCCAGCAGAATGAAAAAGTGCCCGAGCCGGGTAATGCCGGTGGTATCGGCAATGCGCTGCATCAAGTCCATGGCCTGGGCGATGGTGTGCTTGCAGCGGAACTCGATGCCGTACTGCGCGCGCTCCAGCAGCGGCGCCAGGGTCTTGAGTTCGGCGAACACCTGATAGCCGCTGTCGAACAACTCGTCGGTGAAGTTGACCAGCATGTCGCGCTTGGGCACCACTTCGTCCTCGGCCACCTGGCTGATCCAGTTGTGGGGCAGGTTGGGGCCGGTCAGGAACAGGGTTTGCGGGTAGAAGTTGCCGATGTAATCGCCAATGAACACCTTGCCGGAACTGGCGACGATCAGGTGCAACTCGTATTCCTTGTGGAAATGCCAGCGCACCAGCGGGCAGGGAAAGCCATGCTGGCGGTAGATGATGGACAACCCGTTGTGGTCGTCCATCAATTCATAGGACGGATCGGTGACTCTGGCGGTGCGGGTCATGACAGGGCGCTTATGTTGTTATCCCACCCGGATCATGCCTCCAGCCGGATGGATAATGCTACTACCGCCTGTGAGCCTGCTCCTGCAAGGCGCGCTACTCCTGATTAAGCCGATTCTTCACCTCGATCCATTGCGCCATGTATTGAGTGCTCTTGTGCTGGTGATGACGCAGCATGCTGCCGGTAAAGTTATCGCGTCTGATGTTTGCCAGATTCCGTTGGCAATCGACCAGCCGCTGGATCAAGGCCGGGCCATGAACGGATGTCTGGTAGCGGCTCGCCAGCAGGGTTTGCCCGTGCGCCTGGGCTTGGAGCCAGCGCGTCTTGTCGTTGTGGAGTTGCACGGCATGATCGGCGAACTCGCGTGCCGAACGGGTCACTGCACCGGGCCAAGTCTCTTCGCCATGCATCGCCTCCGCACCGACTGGCGTCGTCACATTCGGTGTGCCACAGAGCATTGCATCGACGATTTTGCCCTTGATACCTGCGCCAAAACGCAAGGGCGCCAGGCACACCCGCGTCGCCGACATCACCTGCAAGGCGTCCTCTGCCCAGTTCATTACGTGGAATCCCTGCGCCACGTTATGTAGCGCAGTGGCCTTGGGTGGTGTGTAGGCGCCATAGATATGCAATTGAGCGCCGGGCAATTGCTCGCGAATCAGCGGCCAGATAGCGGTTTTCAACCACAGCACCGCATCCCAGTTGGGTGCATGGCGAAAGTTGCCGATATGCAGAAAGTGCGCCCGGTCTTCGAACGCTGCCGGTGCGCTGGCCGGAAGATCGACCATCAATGGGCACCAGTGCAACAAGTTGCGTGGAATCCTGAACTGCTCGACCAGCAATTCGATTTCCACTTCGGAAACCATCAGCGTCAAATCACAACGATAAAACGAGGCGATTTCGCGCTTGGCCAGGTCGGTATTGGCCATGTGTTCAAATTCTTCACGCTGTGCCTGGGCGAACAGGCCGCTGAAGTCATTGTTGTCAGCGCTGGCCTTCAAGCGCTCCTTGAGGCGTTGATGCCGGCCATGCCTGAGGCTTTGCAGGTCGCAACTTTCGAGCACACGCAAGGCATCGGGACAATGCTTCTCGACCCGCCATCCGAACTGTTCCTCCATCATGAATTGATCGAACAACACGATGTCCGGCGCCAGTTCGCTGATGAACTCGTCGAAACTGCTGTTGTTCAGCTCGATCGGCACTTCGCGAATGCCCAACGCCGTCAGGTCTGCGCGTTGCTCGCCGAAGCCCGCCGGACTGCTGAAGGTGATGTCCCAGCCTTGTTGCAGGAAAACCTCGAGGATTTGCATGACATGCCCGCTGGCCGCGGAAGAGCGGGGCTCGGGCCAGACGTAACCAATGACCAGGACTTTGGTTGCGCGGGGCTGATTCATGTACGGGAATTCCTTGAAGCGAAGACAGGGCAGGGACGAAAAAGGCGCGCATTAAACCACAGCGGATCGCAAGGTCACTCGAGAATGCCTTTGACCTTGTCGCGCAACTGATCGATGGAGAACGGTTTGCCGATCATGTGCATGCCTTGAGGCACTTCGATGGTTTCGGCATAACCGCTGGCAAACAGGATCGGCAAGGCTGGACGTAAAACACGTGCTTCATTGGCCAGTTCGCGGCCGTCCATGTTCGGCAGGCCCACATCGGTCATCATCAGATCAATGTGCTGGTTCAAGTCCTTGAGTGTCTCCAGCGCCTGCTCGCTGCCATTGGCTTGCAGCACCTTGAACTCCAACTCCTCCAGTACATCGACGATCAGCATGCGCACGATGGCATCGTCTTCGACGACGAGGATAATGGGCGCTTTGGCGGAGGACATAGTGGCTTTCCTGAAAATGATGGGTTGTCAGGCGAATAAAATCACCGGCCTCTTGCATGAGTAAGTGGCGGATCCTGACAAGTTCCCAGCGCAATGCGAAAAAGAACCGGGCGCAGGTCAGGCAAGGATAACCCGCTACTTTGCGTGGGCGCAGCGGAATGTAGGACCCTGTGCGAAACCATGTCAGAAAATTGGATCAATGCGCCAGTTTTGCGGCAAACTCCTTGCATCCCGACAGTTCGACAAGGCTTGCCCCATGCCCTCCGCGTCCACGGTTGATGAGCAACGATTTCGTAAACTCCTGAGCCGCAACATCAGCCTGCCGTTGGGTCTGGGCCTCATCAGCGCGGTGTTCTTCGTTTCGCTGATCAGCTATTTACTGTCGACGATCCAGTGGGTGCAACACACCGACCGGGTGATCAATAACGCCAATGAAGCGCTCAAGCTGACGGTGGACCTGGAAACCGGGATGCGCGGTTTCCTGCTCAGTGGTGACGAACATTTCCTCGATCCCTACGAAACCGCCAAACCGCGAATTGCCGCGGCCCTCAACACCTTGCTCGAGCTGACCGCCGACAACCCGGTGCAGACTGACCGCTTGCTGCGGTTGCAGGCATTGCAGCTGGAATGGGCCAGCTACGCGCAATCGCTGGTCGATTTGCAGCGCAGCAGCGGTGACTATCGCGCCGTGGTCAAGGCCGGGCGCGGCAAGCGCCTGACCGATGAAATTCGCAAGCAGTTCGAGGACGTGATCGACACCGAGCAACAGTTGCGCACCGCCCGCAATGAAGACATGCGGCGTTCCACGGTGTGGAGTATCAGCCTCTATCTGTTGTTCATTGCCGGCGTCAGTGGCTTGCTGGCGTATGTCGGGCGCCGCGATTTGCTCAATCTTTCGCAAAGCTACAGCGTCAATCTCGCTGCCCAACAGGCCAGCGCCCATCGCCTGGAGCAGCAAGCCTGGCTGCGTAATGGTCAGACCCAACTTGCTGAACAGGTGTTGGGACAGTTGAGCCTGAGCCTGCTGGGACGCAACATCCTGCAGTTTTGCGCGCAGTACCTGGGCACCGCCGTGGCGGCTATTTATGTGCGCGAAGACCACGGCGGCCTCAAGCGCATCGCCACCTACGGTTTTTCCCGCGAACAGGAAGAGTGTGAGCAGCAGATTTACAGCGAAGAAGGCATTGTCGGCCAGGTGGCGCAACAGGCGCGGTTGATTCGCTTGGACGAGGTACCGGTTGATTACTTCAAAGTCAGCTCCGGCCTCGGCGAAGGTTTGCCACGCAGTTTGCTGGTGGTGCCAACCAGTGATGACGAGCGGGTCAATGGCGTGATCGAACTGGGCTTTCTGCGCTCACTGACGGACCGCGACATTGAATTGCTTGAGCTGATTGCCGGCAACATCGGCACCTCGATCGAGGCTGCACGCTATCGTCAGCGTTTGCAGGAGGTGTTGGCCGAAACCCAGCAACTCAACGAAGAATTGCAGGTGCAGCAGGAAGAGCTCAAGACCGCCAACGAAGAGCTCGAAGAACATTCGCGGATTCTCAAGGAGTCCCAGGCGCACCTGGAAATCCAGCAGGTGGAGCTGGAGCAGACCAACGAACAACTCGCCGAACAGGCACAAGCACTGGCCGAGCAACGCGACACCATGGAGCTGAAGAATACCGAGCTCAATCAGGCCCGGATCCAGCTCGAAGAACGTGCCATAGAGTTGCAGCGCTCGAGCAAGTACAAGTCCGAATTCCTCGCCAACATGTCCCACGAATTGCGCACGCCGCTGAACAGCTCGTTGATCCTGGCCAGGCTTCTGGCGCAAAACCCGGAGCAAAACCTCAGCGCCGAGCAAGTCAGATTCGCCGAATCGATCTACTCCGCCGGCAATGACTTGCTTAACCTGATCAATGACATTCTGGACATTTCCAAGGTCGAGGCCGGCAAGTTGGAGATCCGTGCGCAGAACACCAGCGTGGCGCGTCTGGTCGAAGGCCTGCGCGGTCTGTTTCAGCCGTTGGCGTCGGACAAACAGCTGGATTTCCAGGTGGATGTGCAGGACGGCGCACCGCTGATGCTGTTCACTGACCGCCAGCGCCTGGAGCAGGTGCTCAAGAACCTGCTGTCCAACGCCGTGAAATTCACTGAAAGCGGCAGCGTGTGCCTGTCCGTCGCCACGGTGCCGAACGACGGCATCGCGTTCATCGTCCGTGATTCCGGGATCGGCATTGCGGCGCAGCAGTACGACAGCATTTTCGAGGCATTCCGCCAGGCTGATGGCACCACCAGTCGGCGTTATGGCGGCACCGGGCTGGGCTTGTCGATCTCCCGTGATCTGGCGGCCTTGCTCGGCGGCTCCATCAGCGTGACCAGCACGCCGGGGCAGGGCAGTGCGTTTACCCTGGTACTGCCGCAGCAGTACATGGAACCGGGTGAAGTACCTGTCGAACCGATGCGCGCCGAGACGATGGCGGCTGTGCCGAACGTAGTGCCACCCGCGCTGTCGCCACTGCTGGCCGAGGTCGACATTGCGCGTTTCGACGACGATCGCAACAACGGTCCGTTCACCAGCCGCTGCATTCTGGTGGTGGAAGATGAGCCGGATTTTGCGCACATCCTCTACGACCTTGCACATGAACTGGGTTATCAGTGCCTGGTGGCCCATGGCGGCGACGAAGGCTACGACCTGGCCAAGACGTTCATCCCGGACGCGATCCTGCTGGACATGCGCCTGCCGGATCACTCCGGCCTGACCGTGCTGCAAAGTCTGAAGGAACACGCCGAAACCCGGCACATCCCGGTGCATGTGATTTCCGTCGAGGACCGGGTTGAAGCAGCGATGCACATGGGCGCCATTGGCTATGCGGTCAAACCGACCACCCGCGAGGAACTCAAGGACGTATTTGCGCGACTCGAGGCCAAACTGACCCAGAAGGTCAAGCGCGTGCTGCTGGTCGAGGACGACGACTTGCAGCGCGACGGCATTGCCCGCCTGATCGGCGACGATGACCTCGAGATCACTGCCGTTGGCCTGGCGCAGGAGGCACTGGACCTGCTGCGGACCTCGGTTTTCGATTGCATGATCATCGACCTCAAACTGCCGGACATGCTCGGTAATGACCTGCTCAAGCGCATGTCCACCGAAGACCTCTGCTCCTTTCCACCGGTCATCGTCTATACCGGGCGCAACCTGACCCGGGATGAAGAGGCTGAACTGCTCAAGTATTCGCGTTCGATCATCATCAAGGGCGCACGCTCGCCGGAGCGGCTGCTGGATGAGGTGACGCTTTTTCTGCACAAAGTCGAATCGCGGTTGTCCCATGAACGGCAGAAGATGCTCAAGGTCGCTCGCAGCCGCGACAAGGTCTTCGAGGGCCGCAAGGTGCTGCTGGTGGATGACGATGTGCGCAACATTTTTGCCCTCACCAGTGCGCTGGAGCAAAAAGGCGCAGCGGTGGTCATTGGTCGCAACGGCCGCGAAGCGATTGAACGATTGAATGAGGTGCAAGACATCGATCTGGTGTTGATGGACGTAATGATGCCGCGGATGGATGGTTTCGAAGCCATTGTTGAAATCCGCAAGGACCCGCGCTGGCGCAAGCTGCCGATCATCGCGGTGACGGCCAAGGCCATGAAGGACGACCAGGAGCGCTGCCGGCAGGCCGGCGCCAACGATTACCTGGCCAAGCCCATCGACCTGGACCGCCTGTTTTCGCTGATTCGTGTGTGGTTACCGAAGGTGGAACGTATCTAGTGGAGCGCAATTTTTCAGTGGAGCGAAACAGCGATATCGAATTGCGCTTGCTGATCGAGGCGATCTACCTCAAGTACAGCTACGATTTTCGCGATTACTCCAGTGCTTCGATCAAGCGCCGGGTCAACCATGCATTGACTCAGTTCGAGTGCAATACCATCTCGGCGCTACAGGAAAAGGTCCTGCGCGACCCCACCGCGTTCATGCAATTGCTGCAATTGCTGACCATTCCGGTCAGCGAGATGTTTCGCGACCCTTCGCACTACCTGGCCATCCGCAAAGAAGTGGTACCGCTGCTGCGAACCTATCCTTCGCTCAAGATCTGGATCGCCGGATGCAGCACCGGTGAAGAGGTGTATTCGATGGCCATTGTGCTGCGCGAAGAAGGCTTGCTCGACCGCACGATCATCTACGCCACCGACATCAATCCGCGCTCGCTGGAAAAGGCCAGGCAAGGAATTTTCTCGATGGAGAATGTCCGCGCCTACACTGCTAATTACCAGCAGGCCGGTGGCCAGTGTTCTTTTGCCGACTACTATACGGCGGCCTATGGGTACGCGATTTTCGACAAGACCCTGCGCGAGAACGTGACCTTCGCCGATCACAGTCTGGCAACGGACAGCGTATTTTCAGAAACCCAATTAATTTCATGTCGTAACGTACTGATTTACTTTAATAAAAAGCTTCAGGATCGGGCATTAGGACTGTTTCATGAGTCCCTCTGCCATCGCGGTTTCCTGGTGCTGGGCAGCAAGGAAACCCCGGAATTCTCAGCCTTCGGCCATCAGTTCGAGCCGCTGGTCAAACTAGAACGGATTTACCGAAAATCATGAACAGTGCAACGAACTTGCCGGCGATCGAAGCGATCGTGATCGGTGCCTCCGCCGGTGGCATCAGCCGTCTGCCTGTCGAGCTGGAACGAATCGCATGCTGAGTAATATCCAGGCCAAACTGCTGATCGTCGACGATCTGCCGGATAATCTGCTGGCGCTCGAAGCGCTGATCAAGCGTGAGGACTGCATCGTGTACAAGGCGCTGTGTGCCGACGAAGCCTTGTCCCTGCTGTTGCAGCACGAATTCGCCATGGCCATCCTCGATGTGAAGATGCCCGGCATGAACGGCTTCGAGCTGGCCGAATTGATGCGTGGAACGGAGAAAACCAGGAATATCCCGATCGTTTTCGTCAGCGCCGCCGGGCGTGAACTGAACTACGCGTTCAAGGGCTATGAAAGCGGTGCCGTGGACTTCCTGTACAAGCCGCTGGACATCCTCGCGGTCAAGAGCAAAGTCAATGTGTTCGTCGACCTGTATCGCCAGAGCAAGGCGATGAAGGAACAAGTGCTGGCCCTTGAGCAAAGTCGCCGCGAACAGGAGACCCTGCTCAAGCAACTGCAAGATACTCAGCTGGAACTGGAGCAGGCGGTGCGCATGCGCGATGACTTCATGTCCATCGTCGCCCATGAAGTGCGCACGCCGCTCAACGGCCTGATCCTTGAAACCCAGCTGCGCAAGAGGCACCTGGCCCGGGACAACGCCGCCGCCTTCACCCTGGACAAGATGCACGCCATGGTCGACCGCGACGAGCGGCAGATCAAAAGCCTCATACGCTTGATCGAAGACATGCTCGATGTCTCGCGCATTCGCACCGGAAAGTTGTCGATTCGGCCAACGCGCTTCGATCTTTCGGCACTGGTCAGCGAGTTGTTGCAGAGTTTTTCCCGGCAGATCGACGCCGCCGAGGCGTCGGTCACGCTGGATGCCGAGCAACCGGTGATCGGAAATTGGGATGAGTTTCGTATAGAACAGGTGATTTCCAACCTGTTGACCAACGCCTTGCGCTACGGGGCCAAGGGCCTGGTCGCGGTGAGAGTCTACAGTGAAGAGGGCCGGGCGCTGGTGGACGTGCAGGACCAGGGGATCGGTATCAGCGAAGAAGACCAGAAGCGGATTTTCCAGCAGTTCGAACGGGTATCGGCCAAACATACCGGTGCCGGACTGGGCCTGGGATTGTTTATTTCAGAACAGATTGTCACCGCCCATGGCGGTACTATTACGGTCCAGAGCAGGATTGGCGAAGGCGCCTTGTTTCGCGTTTGTCTGCCGCTGCAGGAAAACAGCCAGATAAACGCAACCTCTGATCGACCCCACGGTCGTATCAGCAGCAATTGACCGAGCAAAGGCTTCCCATGAGCGAAGATGCACAAGATGTAGTACTCGTCGTCGAGGACGATCCCTCGATTCTGATGGTGCTGTCCGCTTATCTGTCGGGCGAGGGTTACCGCGTATTGCAGGCCGAAAACGGCGAGCAGGCTTTTGAAATCCTCGCGAGCAAACCGCACCTGGACATGATGATCACCGACTTCCGCCTGCCCGGTGGCATCTCCGGCGTGCAGATCGCCGAACCCGCCGTAAAGCTGCGACCTGAACTCAAGGTGATTTTCATCAGCGGCTATGCCCAGGAAATCCGTGAGACCGACAGCCCGATCACCCGCACGGCGCCGATCCTGGACAAACCTTTCGATCTGGATAAATTGCAGGAGCTGATGCAGGACATGCTTTCTTAAGCATTCAGGCGCCGGTCATCTCCCGCACCTCCGCCGTCAACAGATCGAAGGTAAAGGGCTTGGTGATCATCTGCATGCCCGGATCGAGAAACCCGCCGCGCACTGCCGCAACGGGCTGCCTGTTCACTTGACCCTGGGCCGGGACGACGGTTCAACGAAATTTCAGGCGGGGTCAAAGCCCTTGTTGCAATGACGGATCATCGGGGTTCATCTGTTCGAGTTGGGCCAACAGGATCTGCACGTTTTGCAGTTGGCCGCTTTCCTTCCAGTAATTGATCAGCAGCACCCGTGCCTTGCGATCGTTCGGATGGCGCTGAACGATTTCCTGCAACTGTTTCTGCGCCGCGTCGAGCTCTTGCTCACTGTGCAATGTGGTGGCCAGGTCGTAGCGGTAATCCCGGTTATTGGGCTCGAGTTCAACGGCTTTGGACAGGCCGAGCAGGGCGAATTCGCTTTGCTCGTGATGCAGCAGCCAGAGCCCCAGGGCATGTTGCAGGTAGGCCGAATCGGGTTGTGCCTGGAGTTGCCTGGCCAACAACTGCCGGGCGGCGTCGTTTTGGCCCTGTTTATCCAGCACTTCGATTTGCAGCACCAGCGCCGGCAGGTTGTCCGGTGCCAGGCGCAGGGTGTTGTCCAGCGCCTGTTGCGCTTGCTTGAGCTCGGCGTTGTGCAGGTGCAGCCGGGCCAGTTGGTATTGGTTTTCGGCGCTTTGCGGCTCGCTCTTGAGCACTTGCTCCCAGGCATCGATGGCTTGCTCCAGCGGCCCGAAATACAAGCCGAGTTCATCCGGGGACAAACCCAGCAGCGCGTTGATGGCGGCCAGGCGCACGCTTTGTTCGCTGTCATCGAGCAATGGCCCCAGCAGCAGACTGCGCTGGCCGCTCGGTACCAGGCCGCTGATACTCCTGATCGCAGCGATACGGACCTCGGGCGACTCGTTCTGCAGGTCGACAGCCGCCAGTTTCAGGGCCACCGAGCTTGGATAGTTGGGCAGCTCGGCATGCAACCAGACACGACGCTTGGGGGACAGGTCCGGGCGGCCCAATTGCTGATAGAGCACCCGTGCGGCACCGGGTTGACCACCCCGGGCAGCCGCCAGTGCTTCGCTGTAGCCATGTTGTATGGCTTCGGGAACCACCGGCTCGGTATCGCGCAGGGAAACCCACGCAAGGCCGATGACGAGCAGGGCGAAGAGGCTGATGAACAGATTGCGGCGGGACTTGGGCATGCAGGAATCCGGAAGCTGGCGAGCTTTTGCAAAGGTCGCCAGCTTCGGTCAGGCCAGGCTTTGAGTCAAACCTTGACGACGTTCACTGACGATTCAATGGGCTTGCAAACGGTGTCGACAGTAAAACCTGTCGAGGCCCCGCAGCAGTGACTACGCTTGCTGGAGGTGTCACCACGAGTGTTCCCATGCAAGCGTTGTTGCAGTACTTCAAGGCCATGCTCAACCCCGGGCCCGGGGTGTTGCTGTTTGCCCTGCGAACCATCGCGGCCGGTTTGTTGACACTGTATCTGGCGTTTTTGTTCGATCTGGACCAACCCAAGTGGTCGATCATGGCCGTGGTCATCATCAGCCAGCCACTGGGCGGCATGGTGCTGGCGCGCAGTTTTGGCCAAGTCATCGGTACCACCATGGGGGCGGTCGTAGCGGTGGCAATCATGGCGATATTTGCGCAGGCACCGCTGCCGTTCATCACCACCCTGGCCCTGTGGCTGGCGCTGTGCACCGCTGGTGGCACACTGTTGCGCTACACCAGCTCCGGAGCATTCGTGCTTAGTGGCTACACCGCCGTGGTCATTGCATTGCTGGCGATTCCCGATCAGGACGGTACCTTTTTGCTGGCGGTGACCCGCCTCACCGAAACCTTGCTGGCGGTTGCCTGTGTGTGCGTGGTCAGCCTGCTCACCGCCCGGCCGGAAGCTGTGGCACGGGACTACTTCGCCAGGATCGATCAAATCACCCGGTTGCTGGCCACCCATGCCAGCGCCGTCATCCGCACCGAAGAGAGCGAAGCGGATTTCCAGCAGCGACAAATGCAGCTGTTGGGGCAGATCAGCGGCCTGGAGGGCGTGCGCCGGCACATGTATTACGATGCGCCGCGATTGCGCAGTGCCAACGGACTGGTGCAACTGTTGGGCAATCAATTGGTGTTGTTGACCGCGCGGCTGACCGCCTTGCGCCACCAGCGGCTGTTGTTGACCGAGCGCTGGGAAGGCGAGCTACCTGAAGAAATTCAACGGCTGCGCGCCGAAGAACTGGCCTTTCTCGATGAACTGGCGCGGGAAGGGCGTTCGCTGTCCAGTGAAAAGCGCCATCATCTCACGTCGCTGCAACAACGCTTTGATGAGCTGGCCTACAGGGCCGAACAATTGAGCGAGCCGCTGCCGGCCACCTTGCGCTCGCTGGCCTGGTCATTGCGCTGGGAGCAGGCACGCCTGCTGCAGCAGCTTGAGCAGATTCTGGAGTTGAGTGATGCCATCCAGAGCGGGCGACCCGCCAGCAGCATGTTTCGCGGGCGGGAAAACCCGCTGCACCTGGACTTCACCCTGGCAACCATGAATGCCGTCCGGGCCTTTTCCGCGCTGTTGATCGCCGGCCTTATCTGGATCGAAACCGGCTGGGACGGTGCGCGAGGCGGGATGGTGCTGGTGGGCATCCTGTGTTCGCTGATGTCGACGTTTCCCCGGCCGCTGCTGGCCGTTCAAAGCTATGCGCGGGGGTTCGGGCTGGCGCTGTTGGCCTCGGCACTGCTTCAGTTCATGTTTGTGCCGATGATCAGCAATTTCGAGATGCTTGCCTTGTTGCTGGCGCCCTTGCTCTACGCCGTTGCGGTGGGTCTGGCCAGTCCCGCCACTACAGGTACCGGCATTGGCCTGGGGCTCACGACTTTTCTGTTGCTCGGCCCGTTGAACGTGGGGATTGGCCAGAACACCGCGAGCCAGTGGTTCGAGTTTGCCGGGGCTTATACCTGCGCGACCGTGCTGGCGTTGAGTGTGTATGCGTTGATCTTTCCGTTCATGCCGGATTTGCGCATGCGCCGGCTCCATAAAGAGAGCTGCGAACAGGTGTACGCCTTGCTGAAAACCTCGGCGACCGATGAGCAGCAGTTTGCATTCGAGAGCCGTATGGTCGATCGCCTGACCATGATGCTGGGGCTGCTGCCGGCGACCCGGGAGCCACAATCGCGTGAGCGGTTCCAGGTCAGCCTGGCCTGCATGGCACTGGGTATCGCCTTGAATCAGCTCAGGCAGCAGGGGCAAAACAACGCTCTGCTGAGTCCGGATCTGCAAAGTCGCCTGTTTTCGACAGTGCGGGAAACTGGGAGGCTGGTCGCCGGTCGACCCGGGGTCGAAGTGGCGCAGGTGCTCGATAGCCTCCACACCCTGGGCGACGAACTGGATGCCCTGCATACCGATGTTCATGAGCACTTGTGGTCGGTGTTCCGTATGCGTGTGGCGCTGTTGATCGTGGTGTCGTTCGTCGAGCGCTATCGCGGCTACTTTCAACCCGCAGGCCTTGAAGGAGACCCTGTCCTTGCCCATTGATCTGGAAGTGGGTGGTGCCTACCTGCCCCCGATTGCTCAGGCGCTGCTGCTGGGCGTGCCGATTTTCCTGCTGCTGGACTGGACGTTGCGGCGCCTCGGTGTGCTGCAGTTTGTCTGGCACGAAGCGTTGTTCGAAGGCGCGCTATACGTCTGCGTCTGCGCCACGTTGATCCTGGTGATGGGAGCCTGATGCCTTGAAGAACATCCTTTCCCGACTCACGACGCTGGCGGTGGTACTGCTGGCCGTTATCCTGGGCTGGTTCGCGTGGGAGCATTACACCCGCGCCCCCTGGACCCGGGATGCCCGGGTGCGTGCCGATGTGGTGACCTTATCCGCCGACGTTTCGGGGCGAATCGTCAGCCTGACCGTGCAGGACAACCAGCATGTGAATAAAGGCCAGGCGCTGCTGGAGATCGATCCGGCGCGTTACACCCTGGCGGTGGAGCATGCCAAACGTGCCGTAGAGGTGGCGAAAGCCTCGCTCGGGCAGGCCCAGGCGACCATTACCGCCAGCGAAGCGTTGCTCAAACAACGTCAGAGCGAAGAGCAACGGCGGCGCACGCTCAAGGATCGTTCGGCGATTTCCGGCGAAGAGTGGGAAAAAGCCAACACCGATGTGTCGGTGGCCCAGGCCGACTTGCTGCGTAATCAGGCCAATCTGGTGCTGGCCCAGGCCAACGTGCAACTGGCCATCGCGGCATTGACCCAGTCTGAACTCGATTTGCAGCGTACCCACGTCGTTTCCCCGGTGACCGGCTATGTCACCAACCTGCTGACCCGCGAGGGCGACTACGCCTCGGCCGGCGGTCCATTGCTGGCGTTGGTGGACAGCGATTCGTTCTATGTCAGCGGTTACTTTGAAGAAACCAAGTTGCCGCGGATCGGGGAGGGCGACCGGGTCAAGATCGAATTGATGAGTGGCGAAACGTTCGGCGGCAAAGTGCAGAGCATTGCCTTCGCCATTGCCGACCGGGAAAACCTGCCCGGTGGCCGCTTGCTGGCGAATATCAACCCCAGTTACACCTGGATCAAACTGGCGCAACGGGTGCCGGTGCGGATCGAGATCGATGCCGGCTATGCCGGTAAAGACAAACTGAGGGCGGGGACTACTGCTACTGTGACCGTCCAGGAAACCCAAAAACCTGGAGATCACCGCTAACCCTGTGGGAGCGAGCTTGCTCGCGATGACGGACTCACATTCGAAGATGATGTCGACTGACACATCGCTATCGCGGGCAAGCCCTAATGCCGATCAGTTAAGCGTTTGAACACTGCAAACCTTGTGGGAGCGAGCTTGCTCGCGATGACGGTTAGTCAGTCACACAAGGGGTGCCTGACGGTCCGCTATCGCGAGCAAGCTCGCTCCCACAATGTCCGGGGCTTAACTGACTGGCATTAGGGCAAGCCCGCTCCCACAGGGGGAATGTGTTGTTTTTGATAGACAAAAAAAAGCCCCGCGACCGAATGAGACGCAGGGCTAAGGAACGGGTTGGCTGCGGCCAACCAAAGGAGCATTTCAAAACATCGGGTCAGTTGCTGGCGACCGTCTCCGGCTGCCAGCCACCGCCAAGGGCCTTGTAGATCGCGACGATGCCGCGATACAGATCGACTTCAGCCTGGGCCTGGGTGTCTTCGGCGGCCAGGCGTTCCCGTTGGGCGTCGAGCAGCACAAGGAAATCGGCCGTGCCTTCGCGGTAGCGGATCTCGGCGAGATCGGCTGCGGAACGGCTGGACTCACTCTGACGAATCAGCGAAATCAGACGCTGCTGGCGTTTGCCGTAGTCGCTGAAAGCGTTTTCCGATTCTTCCAGGGCCAGCAACACTTGCTGCTCATAGGTCGCCAGGGCGCCTTCGGCATCGGCGTCGGCACCGCGCAAACGGGCCTTCACACTGCCCAGGTCAAACGCCGCCCAGGTGATGCTCGGGCCGAGCGCCCAGGCGTTGGCCGCCGAGGAGCCGATCTGCGAACCGCGCCCGGCGGTAAAACCGAGGAAGCCGCTGAGGCTGACCCGCGGGAACAGATCGGCCTTGGCCACGCCGATACGCGCCGTGGCCGAGGCCAGTTGGCGTTCGGCACTGCGAATGTCCGGACGGCGTTGCAGCAGTTCCCCCGGATCACCGATCGGCAGGGCCTTGGCAATCGCCGGCAGGTCTTTCGGGCTCAGGTCCACGGTCAGCTTGTCCGGACGTTCACCCAGCAGGGTGGCGATACGGTTTTTCTGCCGAATCTGTTCGGCCTGCAATTGCGGCACGCTGGCTTCGACCGACGCCAGTCGCGCATCGGCCCGTTCCACATCAAGCTGATCGCCGACGCCGGCATCCCGCAGGCTGACGGTGATCTTGCGCGACTCCTGCTGGTTCTCCAGGTTGGCCAGGGCGATTTTCTCCCGCAGTTGCGCACCGCGCAGTTGACCGTAGGAATCCACCAGTTCGGCAATCATGGTGACTTGCAGTTGGTACAGATCGGCCTCGAACGCCTGCTGTTCGGCGTTGGCCGACTCCAGGTTGCGCTGGATGCGGCCGAACAGATCGACCTCCCACGCCATGTCCAGGCCCAGGTCGTAGCGTTCGCTGTTGACCCGGTCGGTGGTCTGGCCGGGAATCTGGCCTTTGCCCAAATCACTGCTGACGCGGCTGGTGATGGTCGGCATGGCGTCGTTGCTGACGTCATCGCGGATCGCCCGTGCGGCTTTCCAGCGGGCGAAAGCGACGCGTAAATCGCGGTTGCCTTGCAGGGATTGCGTCACCAACTGGTTGAGGGTCGGGTCTTCGAACTGTTGCCACCAGATGCCTTCGAAACGGGAACGGTCAAAATTCTTCTGGCCGGCGGCGCCATCGGTGGCGGCCGTGATGTTGGCCGCCTCGGTGGTTGGCGTCTTGTAGTCCGGGCCCACGGCACAGGCACTCAGGGCCAGTACCAGCAGGCTCGGCAGGAAGGCTTTCAAACTCATCAGTGCGACTCCAGCTTCAGGGCGGCCTTGGCGGCTTTGCGCGCTTGGCCACGCTCGACAAAGTTACGAATCAGTACGTAGAACACCGGCGTCAACAACAGTCCGAAGAAGGTCACCCCAAGCATCCCGGAGAACACAGCTACACCCATGGCATGACGCATCTCGGCACCGGCACCGCTGGAGAACACCAGAGGCACGACACCCATGATGAACGCGAAGGAGGTCATCAGGATCGGCCGCAGACGCAGGCGGCAAGCCTCCAGGACCGCAGCCAGCGGGTTGAGGCCTTCCAGCTGTTTGTCCTTGGCGAACTCGACGATCAGGATCGCGTTCTTACAGGCAAGCCCCACCAATACGATCAAACCGATCTGGGTAAAGATGTTGTTGTCACCGCCAGAGGCGATCACACCGGTAATGGCCGACAGCAGGGTCATCGGTACGATCAGGATCACCGCCAGTGGCAGGCTCCAGCTTTCGTACTGAGCTGCCAGCACCAGGAACGCCAGCAGTACGCAGAGCGGGAACACGAACAGCGCGGTGTTGCCGGACAAGATCTGCTGGTAAGTCAGGTCGGTCCACTCGTAAGTCATGCCGTTGGGCAGTTCTTCCTTGAGCAGTTTCTCGATGGCTTTTTCCGCTTGGCCGGAGCTGTAGCCGGGGGCTGCCGCACCGTTGATTTCGGCGGTGATGAAGCCGTTGTAGTGCATCACGCGATCCGGRCCCGAGGTGTCGCTGACCTTGATGAAGGTCGCCAGCGGGATCATCTCGCCTTTGTTGTTGCGCACTTTCAGCTGACCGATCTGGTCCGACTCGAGGCGGAACTGTTGTTCGGCCTGAACGTTGACCTGATAGGTGCGCCCGAAGCGGTTGAAGTCGTTGGCATACAGCGAACCCAGGTAAATCTGCAGGGTGTCGAAGATGTCGCTGACGGCCACG
This sequence comes from Pseudomonas sp. P4_C1, assembly GCF_056402155.1. Taxonomy (NCBI): domain Bacteria; kingdom Pseudomonadati; phylum Pseudomonadota; class Gammaproteobacteria; order Pseudomonadales; family Pseudomonadaceae; genus Pseudomonas; species Pseudomonas sp. P4_C1. Next base: position 11,422 of record NZ_JBFUHY010000066.1, on the reverse strand, counting down.
CCGTGGGTCTTGGCTTTTTCCCGGTCGATGGCAGCATCGACCTGCGGCACGTTCACCGTATAGCTGGTGAACAGGCCGGCCAGTTCCGGCACGTTGTGGCTCTTGGCGATGATGTTCATGGTTTCCTTGTACAGCTCTTCGTAGCCCAGGTTGCCCCGGTCTTCGATTTGCAGGCGGAAACCACCGATGGTGCCCAGGCCTTGTACCGGCGGCGGCGGGAAGATCGCCATGTAGGCTTCCTGGATGTTCGCGTACTGGCCGTTCAAGGCCCCGGCAATTGCTCCGGCGGACATGCTCGGGTCTTTACGCTCGTCGAACGGTTTCAGGGTCACGAACACGATGCCGGCGTTCGGGCTGTTGGTGAAACCGTTGATCGACAGGCCAGGGAAGGCCACCGCACTTTCCACGCCAGGCTGTTTCAGCGCCAGCTCGGACATGCGTTTGATCACGTCTTCGGTACGGTCCAGGCTGGATGCATCCGGCAATTGCGCGAAGGCCACCAGATATTGCTTGTCCTGGCCGGGGACGAAACCGGTCGGGGTGCTGGAGAAACCGAAGAAGGTCAGGACCATCAGGCCGGCGTACAGCAGCAGGGCGATGCCACTGGAGCGGATCACGCGGGCAACGGTGCCGACATAACCATGGCTGGCTTTCTCGAAGAAACGGTTGAACGGACGGAACAACCAACCACCGAAAATCTTGTCCAGCACCTTGGAGAACCGGTCTTTCGGTGCGTCGTGGCCTTTGAGCAACACGGCGGCCAGCGCCGGCGACAGGGTCAGCGAGTTGAAGGCCGAGATCACCGTGGAAATTGCAATGGTCAGGGCGAACTGCTTGTAGAACTGGCCCGTCAGACCGGAGATGAACGCCGCCGGAACGAACACCGCACACAGCACCAGTGCCGTGGCAATGATCGGGCCGGTCACTTCACGCATGGCGCGTTTGGTGGCTTCGACCGGGGTCAATCCGAGTTCGATGTTACGTTCGACGTTCTCCACCACCACGATCGCATCGTCCACCACGATACCGATCGCCAGTACCAGGCCGAACAGCGACAAGGCGTTGAGCGAGAAGCCGAACAGATGCATCACGGCAAAGGTACCGATCAGCGAAACCGGCACGGCCACCAACGGAATGATCGAGGCGCGCCAGGTTTGCAGGAACAGGATCACCACCAGCACCACGAGGATCAGCGCTTCGAAGAGGGTGTGAACCACCGCTTCGATGGAGCCGCGCACGAAGATCGTCGGGTCATAGACGATGCTGAAGTCCATGCCTTCGGGGAAGCCCTTCTTCAGCTCGGCCATCTTGGCCCGCACTTCGTTGGAGATTTCGATGGCGTTGGAGCCAGGGCGCTGGAAGATCGGGATCGCCACCGCCGGCTGGTTGTTCAGCAGCGAACGCAGGGCGTACTGGCTGGAGCCCAGTTCGACGCGGGCGATGTCCTTGAGGCGAGTGATTTCACCGTTGTCGCCAGAGCGAATGACGATGTTCTCGAACTCTTCCTCATTGACCAGACGACCCTGAGTATTGACCGACAACTGGAAGCTTTGGGCATTCGGGGCAGGGGGCGCGCCCAAGGCACCGGCAGCCACTTGACGGTTCTGTTCGCGGATGGCCGTCACAACGTCGGTAGCGGTCAGGTTGCGCGAAGCGGTCTTGTTCGGATCGAGCCAGACGCGCAGCGAGTAGTCGCCCATGCCGAACAGTTGCACGTCACCGACGCCGCCCAGCCGCGCCAGTTCATCCTTGATGTTCAGGATCGCGTAGTTGGACAGATAGAGCATGTCGTAGCGTTTGTCCGGCGAGGTCAAGTGCACAACCATGGTCAGGTCGGGCGACGCCTTGTCCACGGTGATACCGATGCGCGTCACTTCCTCGGGAAGTTTTGGCTCGGTCCGGGTCACGCGGTTCTGCACCTGCACCTGGGCGTTGTCCAGGTCAGTACCCAGGGCGAAGGTGATGGTCAGGGTGATTTTGCCGTCAGCGGTCGACTGCGAGGACATGTACAGCATGTTCTCGACACCGGTGATGGCTTGCTCCAGCGGCGCGGCCACGGTTTCACCGATGACCTTGGGGTTGGCCCCCGGGAAGTTGGCGCGAACCACCACGGTCGGCGGCACCACTTCCGGGTATTCGCTGATCGGCAGCTGGAACAGCGAGATCGCACCGGCGATCAGGATCAGCAGCGACAGCACCGCTGCGAAGATCGGCCGCGAAATGAAGAATTGGGAAAAATTCATCGTAAAAATCCCTTAACCGCGTGGGGTCGTGGCAGCCAGTTTCACAGCCGTGCCCGGCGCAACCCTGGCAGGCGCGACTTGGGGCAGGTTGCTGGCTTCCAGCGCTTGACGTTGTTGTGCGAGTGCCGCGAGGGTTTGTTCGCTGGCCATCGGAATCACTTCAGGGGTGACCGGTGAACCAGGACGCACCCGTTGCAGGCCCTTGACGATAATCGTGTCGTCCTTGTTCAGGCCGTTGCGCACGATGCGCAGACCTTCGATCTTCGGACCCAGCTCCACCGCGCGGTAGGCGGTCTTGTTGTCGGCATCCATCACCAGCACGAACTTCTTGCCCAAGTCGGTGCCGACCGCTTCGTCGTTGATCAGCATGGCACTGTAGGTACCGCTGCCCACCAGTTTCAGGCGTGCATACAGGCCCGGGGTGTAGCTGCCATCGCTGTTGTCGAACACGGCGCGACCACGGATGGTGCCGGTTTTCGGGTTGACCTGGTTGTCGACGAAGTTCATCACGCCCTGGTGCGGGTTGCCGTCCTCGTTGGACAGGCCCATGTAAACCGGGGTGGTGGCGCCGCGTTTGCCCTGGCGAGCGAGCTCGGTGTACTTGAGGAACACACGCTCGTCTGCATCGAAGTAGGCGTACACCTTGTCGGTGGAGACCACGCTGGTCAGCGGGGTGGTGTCGGCGGTCACCAGGTTGCCCGCGGTGATTTCCGCACGGCTGACGCGGCCGCTGATGGGGGCGGTGACGCGGGTGAAGCTCAGGTTCAGCTTGGCCAGGTCCAGTTGCGCTTGCAGGGCACCGACGGCGGCGCGGGCTTCCTGGGCGGCGCTGGTACGCGAATCGGCCAGTTCGGCGGAAATGGCGTTGCTGGTGCGCAGGCGTTCACCGCGCTGGGCTTCGTTTTCGCTGCGGGTAGCATTGGCGCGCGATTGTGCAACCAGGGCTTCGAGGCGGCGGACCTCAGCCTGGAACGGACGCGGGTCGATCTGGAACAGCAGGTCGCCTTTCTTGACCAGGGCGCCTTCTGTGAACGCCACTTCATCGATCTGGCCGGAGACCCGCGGACGGATCTCCACGGTTTCCGGCGCTTCGAGGCGCCCGGTGAATTCGTCCCACTCGTTGACCGGTTGTTCCAGCACCTTGGCCACGCTGACCTTGGCCGCTGGCATGCTGGCGGCGGTCTCCGGGGCCTTGCCGCAAGCGCTGATCACCACTACGGCCAACAAAGCCAACGGGAAGCGCAAATGTTTGAATGACTGTTCCATGGATGCATCCGCCAATGTGTTGAGATTGGCGAATGATGCGCGGCGGGCTTGTATCTCACGAATCGAATGGGGCGAAGGTAACTATCATTCGGAATGATATGAGAGGCCAAATCAGCTCTCTAGCCTGCGCCTTACGCAGAGGTCTATCAATCAGGTCGATGGCAATTCTGTGTTGCCGAAAAAGCATTAATCAGTCTTGAAACAGAGGTGTGGCCTTCGCGAGCAGGCTCGCTCCCACACTGGATCTCATCAGCCATTGGTTTAACGGGGTCCAACGGCCTGCGCTGTGCCAATTTCGTCACCGCCAATGCCCAAACCCGTCAAGCCATAACGCCTCGGATAGACCACTCTGACCGGTCTGTCCAAGGAGATGACCATGATCCGACTGACCCTGATCGAAGCCCGTGAGTTGGCCGAATCGATCTTGTTGCACAACGGTTTTAATCTGGCCCATGCACAAGCGGTGGCGGCGACGGTGCTTGTTGGCGAACGTGATGGCTGTGCCTCCCACGGTTTGTACCGGATTCTGGGGTGTGTCAATTCCCTGCGGGCCGGCAAGGTGTCAGCCGATGCCGAGCCACAGGTGATCGACCAGGCGCCGTCGATCGTGCGGGTGGATGCTGGCGGTGGGTTTTCGCAGTTGGCGTTTCAGGCGGGGTTGCCGTTGCTGGCGCAGAAAACCCGGGCCAACGGCATTGCGGCGTTGGCAATCAACCGCTGTGTACATTTCTCGGCGCTGTGGGTGGAGATCGAGCAACTGACTGCTACCGGTCTGGTGGCACTGGCGTGTAATCCGAGCCACGCCTGGGTGGCGCCGGCTGGAGGACGACTGCCGGTGTTCGGCACCAATCCCATTGCCTTCGGTTGGCCGCGTGCGGGACAAGATCCGTTTGTGTTCGACTTCGCCACCAGCGCGATTGCCCGTGGTGATATCGAACTGCACCGGCGTGCCGGCAAGGCGATTCCCGAAGGTTGGGGCGTCGACGCCCAAGGCCAGCCGAGCACCGACGCCAACGTGGTGCTCGACAGCGGCGCGATGCTGACGTTCGGCGGGCACAAGGGTTCGGCGCTGGCGGCGATGGTGGAGTTGATTGCCGGGCCGCTGATCGGTGACCTGACCAGTGCCGAGTCGTTGGCTTACGACGGGGGCAGCAAGTCGTCGCCGTACCATGGCGAGTTGATCATCGCCCTGGACCCTCGGCGCTTTCTGGGGGACGCCACTGAAGAACATTTGGCCCGGGCCGAAACGTTGTTCCAGGGCATTGAGGGGCAGGGCGCACGCTTGCCGTCGCAACGACGTTACGCGGCGCGGGTACGCAGCCTGGTGGAAGGCGTGCAAATTCCCGAGGCGCTGTACAACGACCTCAAGGCCTTGCTCGCCTGATTGAATCAAAGTGCTCAATCCTGTGGGAGCAACTATCTTCACCATGCCACTCGTCACCGCCATCGCGAGCAGGCTCGCTCCCACAGTAATTTGAGTAGTTCGCAGATTTTGCATACAGCCACTGAACCTGTGGGAGCGGGCTTGCCCGCGAAGGGGCCGGTACATCCAGCATCCGCATCGCCTGACACACCGCTATCGCGAACAGGTTCGCTCCTACAGTTCTTTGTGTGGTTCTCTAGATTGAGTCGCGTTGGCTGCTGCCATCCACCAGCCGTGCAATCCCCAGCGGGTTGGCGTTTTTCAAGGCGTCGGGTAGCAAGGCGTCCGGGCAGTTCTGGTAGCACACCGGACGCAGGAAGCGTTCGATGGCCAGGCTGCCGACTGACGTGCCACGGGCGTCGGAGGTTGCAGGGTAAGGCCCGCCATGGACCATGGCATCGCAGACTTCGACCCCGGTGGGGTAACCGTTGAACAGTACCCGGCCGACTTTTTGTTCCAGCAGTATCAGCAGGTCCGCATGGGTCTGAAGATCCGATGCTTCGCCAATCAATGTCGCAGTCAGTTGCCCGTGCAAGCTGTTCAACGCCTGGCGCAGCTCAACCTTGTCCGCCACTTCAACGACAATGGTGGTCGGCCCGAACACTTCTTCCTGTAGCAGCGGATCCCCATTGAGCAGCAGGCTGACGTCGGCCTTGAACAGTTGCGGCCGCGCCTGATTGCCCTGCTGGTCGCGGCCCGCCAGGTGCGTCACGCCCGGATGCTCGAGCAAGGCCCGCAGCCCTTTTTCATAGCTGCCGAGGGTGCCGGCATTGAGCATGGTTTGCGCCGGTTGTGCGGCCATCAGGTGGCTTAGTCGCGCAATGAACGCCGTCCATTCAGGGGCGCGAATACCAATGACCAACCCCGGATTGGTGCAGAACTGCCCGCAACCCTGGACCACCGATGCCACCAGTTCACCGGCGATCTTCTCGCCGCGCGCACGCAAGGCTTCGGGCAATACCAACACTGGATTGATGCTGCTCATCTCGGCGAACACCGGGATGGGTTGTTGGCGTGTGGCGGCCATGTCGCAAAGGGCACGGCCACCTTTGAGCGAGCCGGTGAAACCGACGGCCTGAATCGCCGGGTGCTTGACCAGCGCTTCACCGACACCCGCGCCGTAGATCATGTTGAACACACCCTTGGGCATGTCGGTCTGCTCGGCGGCGCGCAGGATCGCATCGGCCACGCATTCGGCGGTTGCCATGTGCCCGCTGTGGGCCTTGAACACCACCGGGCAACCGGCGGCCAGGGCCGCTGCGGTATCGCCGCCAGCCGTCGAAAAGGCCAACGGAAAATTGCTGGCGCCGAACACTGCCACCGGGCCGACGCCGATCCGGTACTGGCGCAGGTCAACCCGTGGCAGCGGCTGACGCTCCGGCAGGGCACGGTCGATGCGCGCGCTGTAGAAATCGCCCCGACGCAGGACTTCAGCGAACAGACGCATCTGGCCGCTGGTGCGGCCGCGCTCGCCCTGAATCCGGGCGCTGGGCAGGGCGGTCTCACGGGTCACCAGGGCAACGAACTCGTCATCCAGGGCATCCAGTTGCGCGGCGATGGCTTCAAGGAATTGCGCCCGGCGCGTCGCCGGCAAATTACGAAAGGCTGGATAGGCGGCCGCAGCGGCCTGGGCGGCCGCGTCGACTTCTTGCGCGGTGGCTTGCACGAAAGAGTAGGGCAGTGCTTCGCCGGTGCTGGCGTCATGGCTGTTCAGGATGATGCCGCCGACGGCGCTGCGTGTACCGCCGATGTAGTTGTGGCCAAGGATCTCAGACATCAAAAAAGCTCCTGTCGAAAAATGGGGTAGCAACACAAAACCTCTGTGGGATTTACTCAGGCCAGAGAATCGGCCCGGCGTGGGCTGGTCGGGGCTGGGTCCAGCGCAGCAACCCGCGCCGCCGACTCGGCATCCACCTGGCGCAATGACTTGCCACGGGTCTCGCGGGTCAGGCCGACAGCCACCACGGAAATCAGCGCGGCGCCCACCAGATACCAGGCGATCGGAGTCGAGCTGTGGTACTTGTTGAGCAAGGTGATGGCGATCAGCGGTGCAAGGGAGCCGGCGAAGATCGGCGCCACCTGGTAGCACAGGGACAGAGCCGTGTAGCGTACGTGGGTCGGGAACAGTTCAGCCATCAGCGCCGAGTAAGGCGCATAAGTCATCGACTCGATGGCCAGGCCCAGGGTGATGGCGGCCATGATCAGCCAGTTGTTGCCGGTGTCCATCATCGGGAAACCGATAAAACCCCAGAACGCTGTGAGCACCGCGCCGGTCAGGTACACCGGCTTGCGCCCGACGATGTCCGACAGATAGCCCATCAGCGGGATCAGGAAAAAGTGCACCAGGTGCGCGCCGAACATCAGCAGCAGAATTTGCGAAGTGTCCTTGTGCACCACCAGTTTCAGATAGGTAATCGAGAACGTCACCACGGTGTAGTAGAGGATGTTCTCGGCAAAGCGTGCGCCGATTCCCACCAGCACCGAACGCCAGTGATGACGCAGCACTTGCACCACACCGAGCTGTTGCTGTTTGGTCTGTGCCTGACGGGCCTGGGCTTCCTTGAAGATCGGCGCGTCATCGACGCTGGTGCGAATCCAGTAACCGATCAACACGACTACCGCCGAGAACCAGAACGCCACGCGCCAGCCCCAGGCAAGGAACTGTTGCTCTGACAGGTTCGACGACAACAGCAGCAGGGCGACCGTGGCCACCAGGTTGCCGGCCGGCACCCCGGCTTGCGGCCAACTGGCCCAGAAGCCCCGACGATTGTCCGGGCAGTGTTCGGACACCAGCAGAATCGCGCCGCCCCATTCGCCACCGAAAGCGAAACCCTGGATCAACCGCAACAGCACCAGTAGCACCGGCGCTGCGTAACCGATCTGCTCGAAGCCAGGCAGGCAACCCATCAGGAAGGTGGTGATGCCGACCACTACCAGGCTCAGTTGCAGCAGGCGTTTGCGGCCGAATTTGTCACCGTAGTGACCGAATACCAAACCGCCCAACGGCCGGGCGAGAAAGCCGACCGCGTACAAGGCGAAGGCGGCGATGATGCCGTCGATGGGGCTGTCGGTCTGGCGGAAGAACAGCTTGCCGAAAACTAATGCCGAGGCGGTGCCGTAGAGAAAGAACTCATACCATTCGGCGACGGTGCCAGCCATGGCGGCAGCCACTACGCGTTTGAGTCCCGAGGGTGTGGTTGCGCTTTGCGTGTGTTGAGGATTGGACATGCTGACGTTCCTTGTTGAGGCGCAAAAAACGGGCAGCCGGGCCGGGTCCGCATAGACCCGCCCGGCAATCACTCAGAGACCGACGTCCGGCAGTTCCGGGCGGTTGGCCAAGGCCTTGGCCATGATCTGCTCGACGAACACGCGATCCGCTTCCGGAAGGGCCAGGCGTGGCGGACGGGTCAAGGCGCTGCCGCGACCGGCGATGGCTTCGCACAGCTTGATGCATTGCACCAGGTCGGCGCGGGCATCGAGGTGCAGGATCGGCATCAGCCATTCGTAGATCGGCATGGCTTCGGCGAAACGACCGGCCTTGGCCAGACGGAAGATGGTTTCGCCTTCTTTGGGGAACACGTTGGACATGCCCGAGACCCAACCTTCGGCACCCACGGCAATGCTTTCCAGCACCACGTCGTCGAGACCGGCGAACAGCACGAAACGGTCACCGACTTCGTTGCGCACGTCGATGAAACGACGGGTGTCGCCGGAAGAATCCTTGAAGCACACCACGTTGTCGCAGTCGGCCAGGGAAATCAGGATGTCCGGGGTGACGTCGTTCTTATAGATAGGCGGGTTGTTGTAGACCATCAGCGGCACGTCGGCGTTTTTCGCGACGTAGCGGTAATGCTCGGCGGTCTCGAACGGCTTGGAACCGTAGACCAGCGCCGGCATCAGCATCACGCCATCGACGCCGACCCGGCGTACGGCATTGGCGACCTTGGCCGCTTGTATGCTGGTGAACTCGGCCACGCCGCAAATCACTGGTACGCGACCACGGGCGGCATCGACAGCGACCTCGGTCACGGCGATTTTCTCTTCGGCGGTCAGCGAGGTGTTTTCACCCACCGAGCCGCAGACCACCAGGCCCGACACGCCGTCGCGGATCACGTTGGAAATCACCTGATGGGTTTTTTCCAGGTTGATGGAGAAGTCATCGTTGAATTGAGTGGTCACCGCTGGGAAGACGCCACTCCAGTTAATGCGCTTGCTCATTGTTGCCTCCGGTTCGTTTATTGTATTTCGTATACGATATAAAAAATGACAATGCTCGGCTAGTGCTTTTTTTGGTTTTCAGGGGTTTTTACTGGCCGTTGGTCTGGGGGTTCAGGGGTTGCGTGATCAAGCGCCGGGCCAAGTGTCGGACAGGCGATAGCCTTGTGGCCACGGATCGCTTGGGTCGAGCAGCAATTGATGGGTGCCGGTGATCCACGCCCGGCCGGAAATGCACGGGTAAATCGCGGCGCGGCCGGCGACTTCGGTCAACGAATCAATGCGGCAGTGGAACTCGGAGCCGATAATCGAACGGCCGACAAAGCGCTCGCCAACCTGCATCAAGCCTTTGGCCTGCAACACCGCCATGCGCGCCGAGCAACCAGTGCCGGTGGGGGAGCGGTCGATCTTGCCCGGTTGAATCACTACCGCATTGGCGCCGGTGGCGATGCCGTTCTCATGGACGATGGGCGCGGCGATCTGGCAGAAGGAAATGTGTGACCACTCGGGATTCAGCGGATGCACGAAGCCCAGTTGTTCGTTGGCCGCTCGAGTGATTTTCAGCCCGACCGCCACCAGATCGGCCGCTTCATCCGGGCGGATGGAGAAACCCAGGCCTTTGGCATCGGCAATCACAAAACTGTCGCCACCATAAGCGGTGTCAACCTTCAGCGAGCCGATGCCTTCGACTTCAATCCACGCATCCAGTCGATCAGCGAAGGACGGCACGTTTTTCACTTCCACCCGTTGCACCTTGCCATCCCGGCAGTCGGCCACGGCTTCGATCAGGCCGCCGGGCGCTTCCAGCACCAGGCGGGTTTGCGGCTCGGTCATGGGCAGGATGCCGCTGTCGAGCAATACGGTGGCGACGCACAACGAATTGGAGCCGGACATCGGCGGGGTGTCCGCCGGTTCCATGATGATCCAGGCCATCTGCGCCCGTGGGTCCTTGGCCGGGACCAGCAGGTTGACGTGACGGAACACGCCGCCGCGGGGTTCGTTGAGGACGAAGTTGCGCAGGGTTTCGTCCCGGGCGATCCAGCGCGACTGTTCCCACACGGTGGCGCCGGGCGGCGGGGCGACACCGCCGACGATCACGTCGCCGACTTCGCCTTCGGCGTGGCAGCTGACTACATGAATGACTTTTGATGAACGCATGGTTTGATCCTTGTTTTGTCTGTGCGGGCCTCATCGCGAGCAGGCTCGCTCCTACACTCTTCGATATGCACCGCTAACCCTGTAGGAGTGAGCCTGCTCGCGATTGGGCCGTTAGTTATTTCACCGATTTGAGAAACGCCGCTGTTTCCGCATGCACCGGATTGCCAATCACCTGATCCGGCGAACCAATCTCATGCACCAGGCCATTGCGGAAGAACGCCACACGGTCGGACACGTCCCGGGCAAAGCGGATTTCGTGGGTCACCAACACCATGGTCATGCCGTCTTCGGCGAGCATGCGCATGGTGTCCAGCACTTCACCGACCAACTGCGGGTCGAGGGCCGAGGTGGCTTCGTCAAACAGCATGTAGTCCGGCGACATGGCCAGTGCGCGGGCGATGGCCATGCGTTGTTGCTGCCCACCGGACAGCTTGCCAGGGAAAGTCTTGAGCTTGTCGCCCAGACCGACGTGGGTCAGTTGCTTGACCGCCAGCTCCTCAGCTTCAGCCTTGCTTTTTCCCAGCACCTTGCGCGGCGCGAGCATGACGTTTTCCAGCACCGTCAGGTGCGGGAAGGCATTCCATTGCTGGAACACAATGCCGATTTTCTGCCGCAGGCGATTGAGGTCGGTGGCGCTGTGATGGACCTCGACGCCGTCAACGCGGATGTTGCCTTTCTGGATCGGTTCCAGGCCGTTGATGCACATCAGCAAGGTCGATTTGCCGGAGCCGGAGCCGCCGATGATCGACACCACTTCGCCCTTGTTCACCGTCAGGTTGACGCCCTTGACCACTTCGAGGTTGCCGAAGGATTTATGTACGTTGTCGATCTCAATCATTTTCTTGCCACCTTCTTTCCAGACGAGCGCCCAGGCGTGCGACCACCAGGCTCATGACGTAGTAGATAAGGCCCGCGATGCACAGCACCAGCAACGGTTCCTGGATGCGGGTGACGATGGTTTGCGAGGCGCGCAGCAGTTCGACGATGCCGATCCACATCACCAGCGCGGTGTCTTTCATTACACCGAGCACCAGGTTCAGCCAGCCGGGGAACGCTACTCGGGTGGCCATCGGCAGGACGATCCAGCGCAAGTCCTGCAAGAAGCTCAGCCCTAACG
>NZ_JBFUHY010000065.1:0-40302 GCF_056402155.1 Pseudomonas sp. P4_C1 | reverse complement strand
GGGATAATGGGTGCAGCCGAGAATCAGGGTGTCCGCGCCGGCGGCCAGCAGTGGTTCGACATACCCGGCCAGCAGCTGACGCAGCTCGGGGCTACGCAGATCACCATTTTCAATCAGCTCCACCAGCCCGGGACACGGCTGGGTGATCACTTTCACGTCCGTGGCGAAGCGGTCGAGCAATGCGGCGAACTTGGCGCTCTGCAAGGTACCGGTGGTGGCCAGCACCCCCACCACGCCAGAGCGGGTTGCGGCGGCGGCGGGTTTGACTGCCGGCTCCATGCCGACAATGGGCCATTCGGGATAGTCGCGACGCAAATCGGCGACACCGGCCACCGTCGCCGTGTTGCAGGCCAGCACCAGGGCCTTGGCACCCTGCTGCTGAAAGAAGTCGGCCATCACGCTGCAACGCTGCCGGATAAATTCCGGGGTTTTCTCGCCGTAGGGAATATTCCCGCAGTCAGCGACGTACATCAGCGTCTCATTGGGCAACAAACGCTGGATCTCGGCCAGTACCGAGAGCCCGCCGACACCGGAGTCGAACACGCCAATCGGCGCTTCACGCATGTTTCGACCCACAGACGCTGCAGCCCGGATCGCGCTTGACCCGCAGCTCGCGAAAACGCGTGCCCAAGGCGTCGATCAACAGCAGGCGCCCCACCAGTGGCTCACCGAATCCGGCCAGTAACTTCAGTGCTTCGAGCGCTTGCAGACTGCCGACCAGCCCCACCAACGGCCCGACCACGCCGGCCTCGCTGCACGTCAGTTCGGCTTCGCTGCCGTGCCCGTATAAACAGTGGTAGCACGGACTCTCCGGCCGGCGTGGATCGAACACCGACAATTGCCCTTCGAGGCGAATCGCCGCGCCGCTGACCAGCGGTTTGCCGGCCGCCACGCACGCGGCATTGACCGCTTCACGGGTGGAAAAATTGTCAGAGCAATCGAGGACCAGATCCACGCCTGCCACCACGGCGGCCAGGGAATCTTCATCCAGTGCCACACGATGGGCGATCAGTTGAATTTCAGGATTGATCGCGCTCAGGCGCTTGAGCGCCGAATCGACCTTGGTCATGCCGACGCTGTCGGTGTCGTGAATGATCTGGCGTTGCAGGTTGGTCAGGTCGACTGTATCGAAGTCCGCCAAGTGCAACTCACCCACACCTGCCGCCGCGAGGTACAACGCCACTGGCGCGCCAAGGCCGCCAAGACCGACGATCAATACGCGGCTCTCCTTGAGCCGCAACTGGCCGTCGATATCGATGTGTTGCAGCAGAATCTGCCGGCTGTAACGCAGCAATTCCTGATCATTCAGCACGGCAGGCGCCCCAGACTGATGCGTTGGTGACCGCCCAGATCGGTGCGGCTGTGGACTTCTTCAAACCCGCGGGTCAGCAGCAAATCGCGGACCGCCTCGGCCTGATCATAGCCATGCTCGAGCATCAGCCAGCCGCCAGCATCGAGATGGTCCGGTGCCTGGGCGACGATCAGACGCAGATCGTCGAGCCCGTCGACACCGGCCACCAGGGCGCTGGCCGGTTCGAAGCGCACATCGCCCTCGACCAGATGTGGATCGGTCGCTGCGATGTAGGGCGGATTGCTGATGATCAGTTGAAAACGCTGACCTTCCAGGGCGCTGAACCAATGGCTGCTCAGTACCTTGGCGTTATTCAGATGCAGACGCTGGCGATTGCGTTCGGCCAGGGCCACGGCTTCCAGAATCCGATCCACGGCAGTGACGCTCCAGGCCGGACATTCGCTGGCCAGGGCCAGGGCAATCGCGCCGCTGCCGGTGCCAAGGTCAAGTACTTTGGCCTGTGTGGCCGGCAACAGTTCCAGCGCGGCTTCCACCAGCAATTCGGTATCCGGGCGCGGGATCAGCGTGTGCGGCGCCACTTCCAGATCCAGTTTCCAGAAACCCTGCTGGCCGAGGATATAGGCCACTGGCTCCCCGCTGCGGCGGCGTTGCAAATATTCGGCGAACGTCAGCGCCGCTTCGCTCGGCACGATGCGCTCCGGCCAGGTGTGCAGGAAACTGCGGGACTTGCCCAACGCCGCCGCCAGCAGCAATTCGGCATCCAGACGCGCCGTGGGCGAGTCGGGTAAGTCGGCGGCGCGCAACAAACTGGCAATGATCGTCATTTACTCACCTATCGCTGCCAGTTGATCGGCCTGGTACTCGGCCAGCAACGGCTCGATCACCGCCTCGACACCGCCGGCGAGGATCTCGTCGAGGGAATACAAGGTCAGGTTGACCCGGTGGTCGGTGACCCGGCCCTGGGCAAAATTGTAGGTGCGGATGCGCTCGGAGCGATCACCGGAACCAACCAGCAACTTACGCTCACTGGCAATGGCGTTGGCCGCAGCGGAGGTCTGTTGATCGTTCAGCTTGGCCGACAACCAGGACATCGCCCGGGCGCGGTTCTTGTGCTGCGAACGTTCTTCCTGGCACTCGACCACGATGCCGGACGGCAAGTGCGTGATGCGGATCGCCGAGTCGGTCTTGTTGACGTGCTGGCCACCGGCGCCGGAGGAGCGATAGGTATCGACGCGCAGGTCGGCCGGGTTGATCTCGATCGCTTCTTGCTCGTCCGGTTCGGGCAATACTGCCACGGTGCAGGCCGACGTGTGGATGCGGCCTTGGGATTCGGTCGCCGGAACCCGCTGCACGCGGTGCGCACCGGACTCGAATTTGAGCTTGCCGTAGACGTTGTCGCCCTCGACCCGGGCAATCACCTCTTTATAGCCGCCGTGTTCACCCTCGTTTTCCGAGAGGATCTCCACCCGCCAGCCACGGCGCTCGGCGTAACGCGAATACATGCGGAACAGGTCGCCGGAGAAAATCGCCGCCTCGTCGCCGCCGGTGCCGGCACGGATTTCGAGGAACACGTTGCGCCCGTCGTTCGGGTCCTTGGGCAGCAGCATGCGCTGCAAGTCGGCTTCGAGCGTGACCAGGCGTTCCTTGGCCTCGCGGACTTCTTCCACGGCCATTTCACGCATGTCCGGGTCGCTGTCCTTGAGCAGTGCCTGGGCACCTTCGAGGTCATCCTGCACTTTCAGCAATTCTTTATAGACGCCCACGATCGGTTCGACTTCCGCGTACTCCTTGGAATAGGTGCGGAACTTGTTCTGATCGGAAATGACCTCGCCATCGCCCAGCAGGGCGGTCAATTCCTCGAAACGGTCCTGGAGGATATCCAGCTTATTGAGCAGTGACGCTTTCATTGCGGTTTTTTATCCGAAAAGCTATCCGATGAGCCCTCACCGAGGGCAAAGAGTTCCTGGGCCATCGCCAGCGCATCGAGGCGACCTTCGGCAGAGAGCTTTTTCAACTGCACGCTCGGTGCGTGCAACAGTTTGTTGGTCAGCCCGCGGGCCAGTTGCACCAGCACCTCTTCGGCGCTGGTGCCGTTGGCCAGCATGCGCTGGGCCTTTTGCAATTCTTCGTCGCGCAGGCGTTCGCTCTGTTGACGATAGGCCTTGAGCACGTCCACCGCTGCCAATTCACGCAGGCGGACCATGAAGTCTTCGGCGCCGACCGAGACCATCTCTTCGGCAGCCTGGGCTGCGCCCTGGCGGCTCTTGAGGTTCTCGGCGACCACTTCGTGGAGATCGTCGACGCTGTAGAGGTAAACGTCGTCCAGTTCGCCGACTTCTGGTTCGATGTCGCGCGGAACGGCGATATCGACCATGAAGATCGGTTTGTGCTTGCGCAGTTTCAAGGCGCTTTCCACTGCACCCTTGCCCAGAATCGGCAATTGGCTGGCAGTGGAACTGATGACGATATCGCTGCGCACCAGCTCCGCCGGAATATCCGACAGCAACACCGCATGAGCACCGAACTGTTCGGCCAGAATGCTGGCGCGCTCCAGGGTACGGTTGGCCACCACGATACGCTTTACGCCCAGTTCATGCAGATGGCGGGCGACCAGGGTGATGGTCTCTCCGGCGCCGATCAGCAAGGCCTGGCTGCGTTGCAGGTCGCTGAAAATCTGCTTGGCCAGGCTCACCGCGGCAAACGCCACCGACACCGGGTTCTCGCCGATGGCTGTGTCGGTGCGCACCTGTTTGGCCGCATTGAACGTGGCCTGGAACAACCTCCCGAGCAACGGCCCGATGGTGCCGGCCTCGCGGGCCACGGCATAGGCCGACTTCATCTGGCCGAGAATCTGCGGTTCGCCCAACACCAGTGAGTCGAGCCCGGAAGCCACCCGCATCATGTGACGAACTGCCGCATCATCTTCATGCACATAGGCGCTTTCGCGCAGCTCGTCGTAGCTCAAATGATGATATTCGGCCAGCCAGCGCAGCACGATGTCCGCCGACAGGTGATCCTGTTCTATATAGAGTTCACTGCGATTGCAGGTGGAGAGGATCGCAGCTTCGCGGCTGTCGGTGAGTCGGCAGAGCTGCTGCAAGGCCTCAACCAGCTGCTCAGGGGTAAAAGCCACGCGCTCGCGGACGTCTACTGAAGCAGTCTTGTGGTTAATACCGAGTGCAAGGAAGGCCATTCAAAGTCGCTGATGGTGACGTGAAGCCGGTAATTGTCCTACTTCAACGGAATCAGAACAACCACTCGATATCTATCGCTTCGGTAGATGGTATCCACGTTGCGAGCGGTTCTCGTTTACAGGGCAGCCAGGCGTTGTCGGATCCGCTGTGCGGGTAAATTGGCGGGCCGGTTATGTTTGGCCGAAAGCTTGTGTCATGATGATCCGACCGCAGGTTAGTCGTCCTCTTCCTATATGAATAGATCTTCCGCGTTGCTCCTCGCTTTTGTCTTCCTCAGCGGCTGCCAGGCCTTGGCACCCGTTTCACCGGACGCTACGTCGCCGGTTGAAGACAGCACCCCGACCCCTGAAAAGCCCAAGGTCTACAGCTCATTCAGCGAGGAAACCATCTTCAGCCTGTTGAGCGCCGAACTGGCTGGCCAGCGCAATCGTTTCGACATTGCCCTGGACAACTATGTGACCCAGGCCATCAACACCCAGGATCCGGGTATTTCCGAGCGGGCATTCCGTATCGCCGAATATCTGGGCGCCGATCAGGCAGCCCTGGACACCGCGCTGATCTGGGCCAAAAACGCCCCCAACGACCTCGAAGCGCAACGCGCCGCCGCCGTGCAGCTGGCACGCGCCGGGCGTTATGACGACTCCATGGTCTATATGGAGAAAGTCCTGCAAGGCAAGGGCGACACGCATTTCGACTTCCTTGCGCTGTCCGCGGCCGACACCGACCAGGACACCCGCAACGGATTGATGAAAAGCTTCGACCGTTTGTTGCAGCGTCATCCGGACAACAGCCAGCTGATTTTCGGCAAGGCGCTGCTGATGCAACAGGATGGCGATACCAAAGGCGCGCTGAAGCTGCTGGAAAACCATCCGCCGGACGACGGCGAAATTGCCCCGATTCTGCTGCGTGCACGCCTGCTGCAAACCCTGAATCGCGGTGACGAGGCCTTGCCGCTGCTGCAAAAAAGCATCAAGAAATACCCGGACGACAAGCGTCTGCGCCTGACTTATGCGCGGATGCTGGTTGAACAGAACCGTATGGACGACGCCAAGGCCGAGTTCTCGAGCCTGGTTCAGCAATACCCGGAGGACGACGAACTGCGTTACTCCCTGGCACTGGTCTGCCTGGAAGCCAAGGCCTGGAACGAGGCCAAGGGTTACCTGGAAGACCTGATCGCCCGGGAAAGCCACGTCGACTCGGCGCACCTGAACCTCGGCCGCATCGCCGAAGAACAAAACGACCCGCAAGGCGCCCTGATCGAATACGCCAAGGTTGGCCCGGGCAGCGACTTCCTACCGGCGCAATTGCGTCAGGCCGACATCCTGATGAACAACGGCAGGACCGCCGAAGCACAAAGAAAGCTGGCCGCAGAGCGCGATGAGCAGCCGGATTATGCGATCCAGCTGTATCTGATCGAAGCCGAAACCCTGTCCGCCAACAATCAGGGCGACAAGGCCTGGAAAATTCTGCAACAAGCCTTGCAGCAATACCCGGACGACTTGAATCTGCTCTACACCCGAGCCATGCAGGCGGAAAAACGCAATGACCTGGCGCAGATGGAAAAAGACCTGCGCACGATCATCAAGCGCGACCCGGACAATGCCATGGCGTTGAACGCACTCGGCTACACCCTGTCTGACCGCACCACACGCTACGCCGAAGCCAAGGCCCTGATCGAACAGGCGCACCAGATCAGTCCGGAAGACCCGGCGGTACTCGACAGCCTTGGCTGGGTGAATTACCGCATGGGCAATCTGGACGAAGCCGAGCGCCTGTTGCGTCAAGCCCTGGATCGTTTCCCCGATCAGGAAGTCGCCGCTCACCTGGGCGAAGTCCTGTGGGCCAACGGCAAACAGCGCGAAGCCAAACAGGTCTGGAGCAAGTTCCTCAAGGAACAACCCGACAGCCCGGCCCTGCGCGGCACCATCAAACGCCTGACCGGATCAGAGACTCTTTAAGATTATGTTTTTGCGCCATTTCATCGCTTTCAGTTTTATCACCCTGCTCGCCGGTTGCGCGGGCCTGGGTCCCCGCGAATCAGTCGAGGGTCACGGCAACCCCGCCCAATGGCGAGAGCACAAACAGCAACTTGCGAGCCTCGATGGCTGGCAGATCGACGGCAAGATCGGCATTCGCGCACCGAAAGACTCAGGCAGCGGCACGCTGTTCTGGTTGCAGCGTCAGGATTACTACGACATTCGCCTGTCCGGACCACTGGGCCGTGGCGCAGCTCGCCTGACCGGACGTCCGGGCAAGGTGTCGCTGGAAGTCGCCAACCAGGGACGCTACGACGCACCGAATCCGGAAGTGCTGCTCGAAGAACAGTTGGGCTGGAAATTGCCGGTGTCCAACCTGGCCTGGTGGGTGCGCGGGCTCCCGGCTCCGGACAGCAAAAGCCGTCTGACGCTGGATGGCGACAGTCGTTTGGCCACTCTCGAACAGGACGGTTGGCAGGTCGAATACACCGAATACACCCAACTGAACGGTTACTGGCTGCCCGAACGGATCAAACTGCATGGCACCGACCTGGATGTCACGCTGGTGATCAAGGCTTGGCAACCGCGCAAATTGGGGCAGTGAAATGCCAGACAATCGCCTGACACTGCCTTCGCCAGCCAAACTCAATTTGATGCTGCACATCCTGGGGCGCCGCGAAGACGGCTACCACGAACTGCAAACGATGTTTCAGTTTCTCGATTATGGTGACGAGATCACCTATGCCCTGCGCGATGACGGTGTCATTCAATTGCACACCGAATTCCCGGGCGTTCCCCACGACAGCAACCTGATCGTCAAGGCCGCCAGAAAACTTCAGGAGCAATCCGCTTGCTCGCTGGGCGTCGACATCTGGATCGAGAAAATCCTGCCCATGGGCGGTGGTATCGGTGGCGGCAGCTCGAATGCCGCAACGACTTTGCTCGGCCTCAATCACCTGTGGCAATTAGGCTGGGATGAAGATCGCCTGGCTGGCCTGGGGTTGACGCTGGGCGCCGACGTCCCGGTTTTCGTACGTGGCCACGCGGCTTTCGCCGAGGGCGTGGGGGAGAAACTGACCCCTGTCGACCCGGAAGAACCGTGGTATCTGGTGCTGGTGCCGCAAGTCTCTGTAAGTACGGCAGAAATTTTTTCAGATCCGTTGTTGACACGTAACACTCCTCCCATTAAAGTGCGCCCCGTTCCCAAGGGAAACAGTCGAAATGACTGCTTGCCGGTGGTAACAAGGCGTTATCCAGAGGTACGTAACGCTTTGAATTTGTTAGGTAAATTTACCGAAGCAAAACTCACCGGAACTGGAAGTTGTGTGTTTGGGGGCTTCCCAAGCAAAGCTGAAGCTGATAAAGTCTCGGCCCTTCTGACAGAGACCCTTACAGGTTTTGTAGCAAAAGGAAGCAACGTTTCGATGTTGCATCGCAAGCTGCGAAGTCTGCTCTAAAGGAACCGATTACCGGGTAATCGTTGCAACAGATACAGGGGCGTCGCCAAGCGGTAAGGCAGCAGGTTTTGATCCTGCCATGCGTTGGTTCGAATCCAGCCGCCCCTGCCATTTTCCTATACTCATCCAGGTTACCCTCAGCCTTCAGGTACTGCGCGTGTCCAAGATGATGGTCTTTACGGGGAACGCTAACCCCGATCTGGCTCGGCGTGTCGTACGTCAGCTGCATATCCCTCTCGGTGACATCTCTGTCGGTAAATTTTCCGACGGCGAAATTACAGCCGAGATCAATGAAAACGTCCGCGGTAAAGACGTCTTCATTATTCAGCCGACTTGCGCTCCGACCAACGATAACCTGATGGAACTGGTAGTGATGGCTGATGCCTTCCGCCGCTCCTCGGCTACTCGTATCACTGCTGTTATTCCTTACTTTGGTTATGCCCGTCAGGATCGCCGTCCGCGTTCCGCACGTGTGGCTATCAGCGCGAAAGTCGTGGCTGACATGCTTACCGTAGTCGGCATCGACCGTGTTCTCACGGTTGATCTGCATGCTGACCAAATCCAGGGTTTCTTCGATATTCCGGTAGATAACATCTACGGCTCCCCGGTTCTGGTGGATGACATCGAAGATCAGCGCTTCGAAAACCTGATGATCGTGTCCCCGGACATTGGCGGCGTCGTGCGTGCACGTGCCGTTGCCAAATCCCTGGGCGTGGATCTCGGGATCATCGACAAACGCCGTGAGAAAGCCAATCACTCTGAAGTGATGCATATCATCGGTGATGTCGAAGGGCGTACCTGTATTCTGGTCGATGACATGGTCGATACCGCCGGCACCCTGTGCCACGCGGCCAAGGCCCTGAAAGAGCATGGTGCTGCCAAGGTTTTCGCCTACTGCACACACCCTGTGCTGTCCGGTCGGGCGATCGAAAACATCGAAAATTCCATGCTGGACGAACTGGTGGTGACTAACACCATCCCGTTGTCCGCTGCTGCACAAGCCTGCTCGCGTATCCGTCAACTGGATATCGCGCCGGTAGTTGCCGAGGCGGTCCGCCGCATCAGCAATGAAGAATCGATCAGTGCGATGTTCCGCTAAGGGCCCTGCCCTTCTCGAAATGTCTCGTTGACGAAAAGCGCCCCGCCCTGGCATTCCTGTCGGGGCGGGGCTTTTTTGCCCATATCGCCTTTAGCGCTGGTCGCAAACGCTGGGGCGAATGTGGTTATTTTGGAGATACAACATGAACGATTTTACCCTGAATGCTGAAGTGCGTTCCGACCTGGGGAAAGGTGCGAGCCGCCGCCTGCGTCGTCTCGCAAGCCTGGTTCCAGCTGTAGTTTACGGTGGCGAAAAAGCCCCTGAATCCATCAGCATRCTGGCCAAAGAAGTTGCCAAACTGCTCGAAAACGAAGCGGCTTACAGCCACATCATCGAGCTGAACGTTGGTGGCACCAAGCAGAACGTCGTGATCAAAGCCCTGCAGCGTCACCCGGCCAAAGGCCACGTGATGCACGCTGACTTCGTACGCGTAGTAGCTGGCCAGAAACTGACCGCTATCGTTCCAGTGCACTTCATCAACGAAGAAGCACCGACCAAGAAAGGCGGCGAAATCTCGCACGTTGTTGCCGAGATCGAAGTTTCCTGCCTGCCGAAAGATCTGCCTGAGTTCATCGAAGTCGACCTGGCTAACGCTGAAATCGGTTCGATCATTCACCTGTCGGACCTCAAAGCGCCTAAAGGCGTTGAGTTCGTGGCCCTGGCACACGGCGATGACAAGGCTGTTGCCAACGTCCACGCTCCACGTGTTGCTCCAGAAGCTGCAGAAGGCGCTGCAGAGTAATTTTACTCTGTACGCCGGAGTGACCGGAAACATCGCGGACTAGAGCGTAGCGAGAAAGCGGGCGAGAACGCGGAGTTTACATCATGGTAAATGAGCTATTTTCGTCCACTTTCGCCGCTCTCCCTGATTGCGGCGATGTTATCCACCACTCCAATGAAGGGCCCCTATCGTGACTGCCATCAAACTGATCGTTGGCCTGGGAAATCCAGGCGCTGAATACGAACAGACCCGGCATAACGCAGGGGCCCTTTTTGTTGAGCGCATCGCGAACGCACAAGGCGTCAACCTTGTGGCGGACCGCAAGTATTTCGGCCTGACCGGGCGCTATTCGCATCAGGGTCAGGATGTTCGTCTGCTGATTCCCACCACGTACATGAACCGCAGCGGCCAAGCCGTGGCGGCACTCGCCGGTTTCTTCCGCATCACGCCTGAAGAAATCCTCGTGGCGCACGACGAACTCGACCTGCCACCCGGCGTTGCCAAGCTCAAGCAGGGCGGCGGCCATGGCGGTCACAACGGGTTGCGCGACATCATTGCGCAACTGGGCAATCAGAATACCTTTCATCGCTTGCGGCTTGGCATTGGCCACCCGGGCGTTGCCAGTATGGTTTCAAATTTCGTCCTGGGTCGTGCGCCACGCGCCGAACAGGAAAAACTCGATGCCAGCATCGACTTTGCCCTCGGCGTGCTGCCGGATATCCTCGCCGGGGAATGGAACCGCGCGATGAAAACCCTGCACAGCCAGAAGGCCTGACTTTTACCCGAGGGGAAACACCATGGGATTCAATTGCGGCATCGTCGGCCTGCCTAACGTCGGCAAGTCCACCCTGTTCAACGCCCTGACCAAGTCCGGGATCGCGGCCGAGAACTTCCCCTTCTGCACCATCGAGCCGAACAGCGGTATCGTGCCGATGCCGGATCCGCGCCTGGATGCCCTGGCTGCCATCGTCAATCCAAAGCGCATCCTGCCGACCACCATGGAATTCGTCGACATCGCGGGCCTGGTTGCCGGCGCGTCGAAAGGTGAAGGCCTGGGCAACAAGTTCTTGGCCAACATCCGTGAAACCGATGCCATCGCCCACGTAGTCCGCTGCTTCGAAGACGAGAACGTGATTCACGTCTCCAACAGCGTCGACCCGAAACGCGACATCGAAATCATCGACCTGGAACTGATCTTCGCCGACCTCGACAGCTGCGAGAAGCAACTGCAGAAAGTCGCGCGCAACGCCAAGGGTGGTGACAAGGATGCAGTGGTCCAGAAAGGCCTGCTGGAGCAACTGATCGCTCACTTCACCGAAGGCAAGCCGGCGCGCACTCTGATGAAGAACATGGGCGCCGACGAAAAAGCGGTGATCAAGGGCTTCCACCTGCTGACCACCAAGCCGGTCATGTACATCGCCAACGTCGCAGAAGACGGTTTCGAGAACAACCCGCTGCTGGACATCGTCAAAGCCATCGCCGAAGAAGAAGGCGCTGTGGTTGTTCCGGTGTGCAACAAGATCGAAGCGGAAATCGCCGAGCTCGATGACGGCGAAGAGAAAGACATGTTCCTCGAAGCCCTGGGCCTCGAAGAGCCTGGCCTGAACCGCGTGATCCGTGCCGGCTACGAAATGCTGCACCTGCAGACCTACTTCACCGCCGGTGTCGAAGAAGTCCGCGCCTGGACCGTCCGCGTCGGTGCCACCGCACCACAAGCCGCTGGCGTGATCCACACCGACTTCGAAAAAGGCTTCATCCGTGCCGAAGATAGCAGACTGTCAGTCGACTGAATCGCCAACTGACACACCGTCATCGCGAGCAGGCTCACTCCTACATTGGGAAATGTATTGGTTCAGGGCTTTTTGGTGCGAGGCAGGAAGATCGCCAACACCCCGAACAACGGCAGGAACGAGCACAGGAAATACACGTACTCAATCCCGTGCACATCCGCCAGATGCCCGAGCAACGCCGCACCAATCCCGCCGAAACCGAACATCAAGCCGAAGAACACCCCGGCGATCATCCCGACATTGCCTGGCACCAACTCCTGGGCGTACACCACGATGGCCGAGAACGCCGAGGCGAGGATGAAGCCGATGACCACGCTGAGAATGCTGGTCCAGAGCAGGTCGACATGGGGCAGCAGCAAGGTGAACGGTGCAACGCCGAGGATCGAGAACCAGATCACCGCCTTGCGCCCGATCCTGTCGCCGATCGGCCCACCAAAGAACGTCCCCGCCGCTACCGCGCCGAGAAACAGGAACAGGTGCAACTGCGAACTGGCGACCGACAGGTCGAATTTCTCGATCAGGTAAAAGGTGAAGTAGCTGGTGAGGCTGGCCATGTAGAAATACTTGGAGAACACCAGCAACCCGAGCACGACCAACGCGCAGGTCACTCGGCCCTTGGACAGGCCGTGAGTCGCCGCCTGACCTTGCTTGAGCTTGAACAGGTTCAAGTGGTTGGCGTACCAGCGGCTGATCCGGTAGAGCACGAACAGCGCAAACACCGCGAACAGGCCGAACCAGGCCACGTGCCCCTGACCATAGGGAATGATGATCGCCGCCGCCAGTAACGGGCCGAACGCCGAGCCTGCATTACCGCCGACCTGGAAGGTCGATTGCGCCAGCCCGAAGCGCCCGCCCGAAGCCAGGCGCGCCACGCGGGACGCTTCCGGGTGGAAGGTCGACGAGCCGATGCCGATCAGCCCCGCCGCCAGCAGAATCAATGGAAAGCTGCCGACCACCGACATCATCAGAATCCCGACCAGGGTGCAGATCGTCCCCGCCGGCAATAACCACGGCTTGGGATGGCGGTCGGTGTAGTAACCAACCCACGGCTGCAGCAGCGAGGCCGTCAACTGGAACGTCAGGGTGATCAGGCCGACCTGGGTGAAGGTCAGGCCATAGTTGGCCTTGAGCATCGGATAGATCGATGGCAGCACCGACTGGATCAGGTCGTTGATCAAATGCGCCAGCGCTACCGCGCCGATGATGCGCATCACCAGGGGACTGCTTTGGGGCGTAGCGGACGCCGGCACTGAGCCGGACTGGGCGTTGCTGATAGCCATGGGAGTTTCCAAAACACAAGAGGTACAAACGTGCAGGTGCGTCAATGTGCCATTTTTCAGTGCGGCAACGCCATCCCCTTAGCCTGCTAACGACTTCGTTTTTCATCGCCACAACCTTGATGGCGCAAAGCCATGGTCTGAATCTTGCCTTCCTTGTCTGCTTGAACGCGGCCTCCTTACAAAGGAGACCAAGAATGGGAAGTTTCGCCACAGAGTCGGCCTACAGAGCGGACAAGGGTGAACTTTCGAGGCCTTTTAAGAGGGCACGAGTCGGGGGCAATAACCTCCGGCGCACGCCAATGGTGCGTGGTGTCCAGAGGAGTCATGGGGCATGCAGGCTTTTTTATCACCGGGGATCGGGCTGCTGGGGCGCTTCGGCTTCGCACGCAAATTCCAGCTGTTGTTTCTGCTGTTTATCCTGCCGCTGGCCGGCAGCCTGTGGATGATCGGCCAGGACTATCGCGACAAACTCAGCCTGATCTCCGGCGAACGCGCCGGGGTACGGCAACTGCTGGCTCTTGATGCGCTGGATGACCTGCTCGGCGCCCAGCGTGATCGTGCCGCCCGGTGGCGCGCCACGGAAACCAATCGCCAGCCAACGCCGGCCACCCTCGCCGCGATGGCAGCCTTCGATGCGGTTCAGCCTGCCGTCAGCCAGGCCACTGCCGAGTTAGGCCAGGCCCTGCAAAAAGAAAGTGCAGAGGGCGAAACCCTGACGCGTTATCAGGCTCTGCAAACCGCTCTCGATGGCCTCGACTCAAAAAGTCTGAGCAATGTTGGCTGGTGGCCGGATGGCTATGATCGCTTCACCAACGCCTTGAGCGCCCTGCAAGCCTTGCGCGAGCAAATCGCCATGGACAATCGCCTGACGCTGGCATCGTGGCTGGAGACTTATTTGCTGACGCAGATTTCCACCCAGCATGCGCCGGACCTGATCGAACGGGTCGGTCGTCTGGCGGCGATGGGTCAGGCCTCGGTGGTGTCTGGGCAGTTTACCCTGCAAAGCCGTCTTCAACTGCGCGACTTGCGCAGCCGCATCGGCGATGCGCGAGAGCAGCTTGTGAAAACGGCTGGCCTGCTCGAAGCGCGCTTGCCCAGCGCCCTGCAAACCTGGGCCGGGCAATACCACGACAGCCTCAAGCACCTCGATGCGGGCCTGAAGGTGCTGGATGACGGCGTGTTCGGCGGCAGCATCAACCTCAAGCCGGAAGACTTCGAACACAGTCTCGATGCCCTGCTTTCCGACCTCGCCTCGTTGCGCCAGCAGTCGCTGGTGTCGCTGGATCAACGCCTGGATTACTACCACGGCTCGGCGATCCGCCAGTTCATTGTGGTGGCCGCCGTGTTGGGCTGCCTGCTGTTGGCGGCACTGTATCTGTTCATCTGCTTGCAGGCCTCGATCCGCCGCAGCGCCAGCGGTATCACGGTGCTGGCCGAGGCGTTGCGCGATGGCAATCTGAGTCTGCAAGTGCCGGTTCAGGGTCGGGACGAGCTGGCAGTCATCAGCACCGCGCTGAACGTCGCCGTGGTTCAACTGCGCACCAGCCTGCAAGGGGTGGATCACGAAACCCTGCAATTGAGCAACGCGGTGAAAACCCTCAATCATCATTCCAGCGATGCCCTGGGCGAAGTCGAAGCCCAGCAGTTGCAGATCAGCCAGATTGCCGCTGCGGCGACGCAATTGGCCGCCACCTCCCAAGGGGTGGCCCACAGTTGCGAACAGGCGTCCGGCAGCGCCCAGCACACCCGGCGCATTGCCGCCGACAGCAGCCGTGACAGCCAGCGCACCACCGCGAGCATCCAGCAACTCAATCAACGCCTGAACGACACTGCCGCGGCGCTGGGCCGGGTCAGTGAACAAGGGCAGCAGATTCAACTGGTGGTCGACACCATTCGCGGCGTCGCCGAGCAGACCAACCTGTTGGCACTCAACGCCGCCATCGAGGCGGCTCGGGCAGGCGAGCAAGGGCGTGGCTTCGCGGTGGTGGCCGATGAAGTGCGCAGCCTGTCGCAACGCACGCAATCGTCGACCGCACAGATTGCCGGCACGGTCGACAGCCTGCGCAATACGGTGAATGAAGCCGTCAGCCTGATGCAAGCCGCGTGCAGTCAGGCAGAGAGCGATGCACAAGCGGTCACCGGCCTCGGTGAACGGCTCGGAGAAATCGCCAGTGCGGTGCAGAGCGTCACCGATACCCTGGCGCAAATCGCCACGGCTGTGGAAGAACAGGCCAGTACCGCCGACGAGGTTAGCGGCAATATCCAGCAGGTCGATCAAGCGGCGGTGCGCTTGCTCGAAGGGGCCCGCGCGGTAAATCAGGCAGCGGATACCCTGAGCCACGGCAGCAAGGCCTTAAGTGACAATACAGGGCGCTTTCGCTTGAGTTGAGTCCGCCAGGACTTCTCAGGCACGGATCACCGCCTCCGGGAAGTCCTGCTCCAGTTCGCTCTTGAGCCAGTCGATAAACCACGCCACGTCCGTCGAAGGCCTGGCCATGGACACCTATCACCGCTGGATGGAGGTGGTGATTCCCGGCACCTTGTCCGGCTGCCCGGTGGCTAACGTACAGGTCGGCTTCAACGCCAGCGGCCTGCCCATGGGCCTGCAAATCATCGGCAGACACCAGGCCGACTTCGCTGTCCTGCAACTGGCGCACGCGTACGAACAGGCCAGCCGCTGGTTCCAGCGCTGCCCTTCACCCCAGCTCAGAGGATAGATTTTGATAAACGGTTGAAAGCGCAGAGAAATATTTTAGATTTATGCTTGACGCATCCCCGTTACCGGTGAATAATGCGCGCCACTTGGCTACATAGCTCAGTTGGTTAGAGCATAGCATTCATAATGCTGGGGTCCGGGGTTCAAGTCCCTGTGTAGCCACCAAGTACTAAAAACGGCTTACCGCAAGGTAGGCCGTTTTTTTATGCCTCGAAAAAATGCGCTGCGGTGACAGGGAAATCCTGCACCGCATGCGCGTCTCGATCAGACGCGAACCGTCGGTAATGCCGACAACGCCCGCTCCCAGATCTGCCAGGTGCGCAGCCAGACCATCGCCTGCCAATCGCTGTCGGCGGGATAGAACTGCTCGAGCAGATTCAGCTTGATCTCGCGCCCTGTTGCATCATTCGGGTTGCCGTACAGATGCAGCCAGTGGTCATCGCGCAGATGCCGGTGAACCTCCGGCCCCGGATAAGTCCCGCATTCAATGACAAACGGCATCAGCCGTACCTGCGGCAGCGCATTGATCAGCGCCTGCGAGGTGTAGCCGGTGGCCGTTGCCGCCACGCCGGTTTCGCTGACGGTGTCGGCACCGGTTTGCAGGCTGTAGAGCCACGGACCGTAAATCGCCTGCGCATCTGACAGCGCTGGATAAACGGACTCGGTGATGGTCAACAACATCGGATGACCGTACTCGCCGGCGCCCGTGTGCAAGTCGAAACACATGGCAACCTCGGCATGGGTCACGTGCTTTTGCACGATCCGGTGCAGCGTGCGGTTCGACCAGCTCGGCGCCAGCCCGCCGAAAAACAGGCCGTCGGGATGAGCATGCTGACCGCCCTCGACAATCGACATGACTGCCGGCCAGCCGTGCAAGCGAATCTGTTCGTCGAGCAAGGCATCGGCACGCTCACGCTGCGGACCGTGCAACTGCGGGCAGGCATAGATTTCATGCAGGGCGTTGTAGGCCTGGTTGTCCGGCAGCGGGCGCTGGAAGTCCAGGTGATTGCGGTTCAGGTCAATGTTGTCTTCGTTGACCCGGCGCAACCACGCCATGCCCCAGGGGTTGATGGCATGGATCATGACCACGGCGACATCCGCTGGCAGGGACCGCTTGCCCAACTCCTGCAGCCATTTGATCTGGCAGCCCGAACCATAGAAGCCTTCGACCCCGTGAGTGCCGCTCAACGCGATCAGCAGCCGCTTGGCGCCCGGATCACCCAGCACCGCCACATCGGTACTCAGCGGCTCGCCGAACGGTCCTTTGAGCGGGTGTGGATACTCCGTCAGCGTTGCGCCTGCCGTGGTCGCGGCGGCCAGGAATTGTTCACGCTGGGTGCGATAGCTGGGCTGGGTGGGAAACTCGGTTTGCATGTCTGCCTCTTGTTGATTTTCTGGCCTGCCTGTTGGCAATGACCCTACAGAAAATCCCGCCATTGATGAAGGACAAAAACATCGGGGCCGTGGGACCTGGTTTGCGTCCCTCCCGGTCGGCCGATAAAGTCGGCTGATCGTAGATCCAACGGACGGAGTACCCCCACGTGTTCTCAACCTTCCCTTTGCGCCGCTATCGCCTGCCAGCTCTGGTTCTGCTCGCCAGCGCCTTGACCCTGGCCGCGTGCAACAACGCTTCAGTCCCGACGCTACCGCTCGCACCGGAAAGCGCCTCCGGTTTCCGCACCGACCTGAAAACTCAACACGCCGAGAAATACATGGCGGCGGCGGCCAACCCGCTAGCGGCCGAAGCCGGGCGGGAGATGCTGCGCCGGGGCGGCTCGGCCATCGACGCGGCGATTGCGATGCAAGCGGTGTTGACGTTGGTCGAGCCACAGTCTTCCGGCATCGGTGGCGGCGCATTGATCGTACTCTGGGATGGCAAAGCCGTGCGCACCTACGATGGCCGTGAAACCGCCCCGGCCGGTGCTACCGAGAAGCTTTTCCTGCAAGCCAACGGACAACCGATGGGGTTCACCCAGGCGCAAATCGGTGGTCGCTCGGTAGGCACGCCCGGCGTATTGCGCGCCCTGGAACTGGCCCATCAAAAACACGGGCGCCTGCCCTGGGCACAACTGTTTGAACCGGCCATCCGGCTCGCCGAGCAAGGCTTCGCCATTTCGCCACGCCTGCATCAGTTGATCGCCGCGGATTCGTCCATGCCACGCTCGCCGGAAATGATGGCTTACTTGCGCAATGCCGATGGCAGCCCAAAAGCCGTCGGCACAAACTTGAAGAACCCGGCGCTGGCCGCTGTGTTCAAAC
The DNA here is from genome assembly GCF_056402155.1 of Pseudomonas sp. P4_C1. Lineage (NCBI taxonomy): Bacteria > Pseudomonadati > Pseudomonadota > Gammaproteobacteria > Pseudomonadales > Pseudomonadaceae > Pseudomonas > Pseudomonas sp. P4_C1. The sequence continues at coordinate 22,498 of NZ_JBFUHY010000065.1, read as the reverse complement.
GCATCGCCCATGAAGGCCCGGATGCCCTGTACAAAGGCCCGGTCGCCGAGGAAATCGCGGCCAAGGTTCAGGGCCACACCAATCCCGGAAGCCTGTCGCTGACTGACCTCGCCAACTACCAGGCCAAGGAACGCGCGCCGCTGTGCACCGACTACAAGCGCTGGCAAGTCTGCGGCATGCCGCCGCCGTCGTCGGGCGGGATCGCAGTGGCCCAGATCCTCGGCACGCTGCAAGCCCTGGAGACTCGCGACAAGCGCCTGGCACTGGCACCGCTGAAACCGGTCAAAACCATGGCCCCGGCCGGCATCGAACCCGACCCGCAAGCCGTGCACCTGATCGCCGAAGCCGAACGCCTGGCCTACGCCGACCGCGCTCAGTACGTCGCCGATACTGACTTCGTCCCCGTGCCGGTCAAAGGCCTGGTCGACCCGGCTTACCTGGCCAGCCGCGCCGCTCTGATCGGTGAACGCAGCATGGGCACGGCCAAACCTGGCACTCCGCCGGGCATTCAGATGGCCTATGCACCGGACCGTTCGCCCCTGCGGATTTCCACCTCGCAAGTGGTGGCCGTCGATGACGCAGGCGGTGCCGTGTCGATGACCACCACCATCGAATCGGCGTTCGGCTCGCACATCATGGTTCAGGGCTTTCTACTCAACAACGAGATGACCGACTTCTCGTTCATCCCCGAGGAAAATGGGCAAAAAGTCGCCAACCGCGTCGAACCCGGCAAACGCCCGCGCTCCTCCATGGCCCCGACCCTGATCTTCGACCGCCAGAGCGGCGAATTCCTCGCCACCGTCGGCTCCCCCGGCGGCTCGCAAATCATCGAATACGTGGCCAAATCCACCATCGGCCTGCTCGACTGGAACCTCGATGCGCAAGCCGCCATCAACCTGCCCAACTTCGGCAGCCGCAACGGCCCGACCGAACTGGAACAGGGGCAATTCAGCCCGTCGCTGATTCAGGCGCTGAAAGACAAAGGGCACAGCGTGAGCGAAATCGACATGACCAGCGGGACCCAGGCGATTGTTCGGGTCAAGGACGCCCAAGGCAAAGCGTCGCTGACAGGCGGCGCCGATCCGCGGCGTGAGGGGCAAGCGCTGGGGGATTGAGTCGTACGCGGGGATGAGAAAGGGCTTACCGGTGGGTAGGCCCTTTGTTTATGAGCAAGTCGCTTATCGACTGATCTTCAACCCCTGCCGAACCTGGTGTTTTTCCAGCGCCAGCTCGATCAGTCGCGTCACCAGCTCGCTGTAGGTCATACCGGTGGCCTGCCACAGTTTCGGGTACATGCTGATGCGGGTGAAGCCGGGCAGCGAGTTGATTTCGTTGATCAGCACTTCGCCGCTGTCGGTCAGGAATACATCGACGCGGGCCAGGCCGGAGCAGCCCAGTACCTGGAACGCTTCGACGGCCAGGGCGCGGATGCGCTCGCTGGCCTCGACGCTGATATTGGCCGGCACCACCACTTCAGCAGCCGCGTCGTCGATGTACTTGCTGTCGTAGGAATAAAATCCGCTGCGCACCACGATCTCGCCGCAGCCACTGGCGATGGCGTCTTCATTGCCGAGTACCGCGCACTCAATCTCACGACCGCTGACGGCAGATTCGATCAACACCTTGGTATCGAAACTCAAGGCCAGTTCCACCGCTGCGGTGTATTCGGCCTCGTCGGCGACCTTGCTCACACCCACGGAAGAGCCCTGGTTTGCCGGTTTGACGAACAGGGGCAAACCGAGCCGGGACCGAACCTCGGCAAACCCGGTACGCGCCGCCGTGGCGCGGGTCAATGTCACGAACGGCGTCACGGCCAGGCCGGCATCGCGCAGCAGGCGCTTGCTGATGTCCTTGTCCATGCACACAGCCGAGCCGAGCACATCGGAGCCGACAAACGGCAGATCGGCCATGCGCAGCAAACCTTGCAGGCAACCGTCCTCACCGAGGGTGCCGTGGACAATCGGGAAGATCACATCGACGTGGCCGAGCATTTCCTGGCTGGAAGTTTCCACCAATTGCTGGCTGGCTTTGCCCGGCACCACCGCCAGTTCACGATTGGACTGGTTGAGGGCGATGAGCGCCGGGTTTTCCTGGTTCAGCAAAAAGTTGGAAGGGTCGTTAAGGTGCCAGTGGCCTTGTTTGTCGATGCCGATCAGCACCGGCTCGAAGCGTGAACGATCCAGCGCATCGACGATGTTTTTCGCCGACTGCAACGACACCTCATGCTCGGCGGAACGGCCCCCGAAAATGATCCCCACGCGCAGCTTGCTCATGACCTGGCCTCATCCTGACAAATAAAAACGACCTATAGAGAATGCGCCCCACAGTGCAGTATTTGCCCTTGGTTTTCTAGCGCACATGTCCCCTTCCGATCAGAAGACAGGGAACCGCTGACTGGGTTACCGTGTTGCGCATCAAGCTCAAGACGATCATCACCATGGCCAAGCGTCCGTCTCGCAATGACTGGTTCCTTCGTGCGCCCGATGTCGGCGGGCTGCAGCGTTTCGAGGCGTTTTTTGCCGGCCATGGCTACGACCTTCACCGCCACGACACCTATGCCATCGGCCACACCCTGGCCGGGGTGCAGAGTTTTCAGTATCGCGGTGGCTGGCGTCACAGCCTGCCGGGCGCAACGATCGTGCTGCACCCGGACGAAGCCCACGATGGCGAGGCCGGCACCGAATCCGGTTTCCAGTACCGGATGATGTACATCGAACCGGCGCTCATCCAGCAGATGCTCGGCGGGCAACCGCTGCCGTTCATCAAGACCGGGCTGTCGAACGATCCCCGCCTGTTCGCCGCCACGGGGGCGTTGCTGCGCAGCCTGGATTGCCCGCTCGATCCACTGGAAGAACAGGATGCGCTGTTCGATCTGGCGCAAGCCATGAGCACGGTTTGCGGTGCGCCGGGCAAACGCTCGGGCTTCGATTACGTGGCCGCGCAGCGTGCGCGGGAATACATCCACGGTGCCCTGGACCGCACCGTGACCCTGGATGAACTGGCGCAACACAGTGGTCGGGATCGCTGGAGCCTGTCCCGGGATTTTCGCCTGTTGTTCGGCACCAGCCCCTATCGTTACCTGACCATGCGCCGCCTGGACATGGCCCGCGCGCTACTGATTCAGGGGCAGACGCTGGTCAGCGCCGCGCTGATCGCCGGCTTCACCGACCAGAGCCACATGACTCGGCAATTTCGCAAAACCTACGGCCTGCCGCCAGCGCGCTGGCTGAACATGCAGCGCCGTTGAGCCACGCACAATCGTACAAGAAGCGCATGGAGTCGCTGGCTATCGTGAGTTCACCAACCACCGCGAGAGCTGTTTCATGAACGCTTACGAAAGCCTGAACTTCGCTGAAAAAATCAGCCGGATCTATTCCCACTGGTCGCCCCGGGTCATCGCCGAAATGAACGACTACCAGTTCAAGGTGGTGAAGCTGCTGGGGGACTTTATCTGGCACGACCACCTCGATACCGACGAAACCTTCATCGTGCTCGAAGGCCGGCTGCGCATCGATTTTCGCGATGGCCACGTGCTGGTGAACGCCGGGGAAATGTACGTGGTGCCCAAAGGCGTCGAGCACAAGCCCAGTGCCGAGCAGGAGGTAAAACTCCTGCTGATCGAACCCAAGGGCGTGCTCAACACCGGCAGTGAAGGTGGTGAGCGCACGGCCGAGAATGATGTGTGGATATGAGCGCTGACCGGTTTACACCTGCAAGATCTTGCCGTCCACCGGCTCGCCAATGGTCAGGAAGTGCCCGCCCGCCACGTGGTGCAAGGTGCGCAAGGCATCTTGCCCGTCGAAGTGCCAGCGGCCTTCGCTGAACACGCGCTCGTCAGCCTGGGCGGCAATCACTTCGGCCAGGAACAGATCGTACTGCTGGTGGTTGTTCGGCTCCGGCAACAGGCGACATTCCAGCCAGGCCACGCAGCCTTCGAGCATCGGCGCATCAACCGACTCGCCGGTGAACGTCTGCAAGTCGTAGGTCTCAAACTTGTCGCGCCCCTGGCCCTGGGTCAACTCCAGGCCGGAGGTCGAACCGACGGTCTGCACAATGTCGGCCTGGGCAGCGCACGGAACGTTCAGTACAAAAGTGCCCGAGGCCTCCAGCAACTGGCGAGTCCAGGTGGACTTGTCCAGCACCACGGCAATTTTCGGTGGTTCGAAATCGAGCGGCATGGCCCAGGCTGCCGCCATGATATTGCGCTGGCCACCGTGGGCTGCGCTGACCAGCACGGTCGGGCCATGATTGAGCAGACGATAGGCCTTGGACAAGGGAACCGGACGGCGGTGGGAAGCGCTCATGGAAGTCTGCTCCTGGGGGAAAAGAGCCGATTGTAACGGGATAAAACACGCTGAAATGAAAAGATCGCCGATAGCGATCTTTTCAGGCTTCGGGCAAAACGCTGGACTCAACTCACCAACTGATTGGCAAACTGCCCCACCGCATTGACCACTTTCTGCGCGCCGTCCTGGATCTCGACAATCACCGTACCCGCTTCTGCCGCCAGCGCCAGGCCCTGTTCGGCCTGAAGCTTGCCGTCGGTCATCAGCGCCACAGCGTTACGCGCCATGTCCTGGTTTTGCCGCACCACGAGGACGATTTCGTCGGTGGCCTGGCTGGTGCGCGAAGCCAGTTGCCGAACCTCATCCGCCACCACGGCGAACCCCCGCCCCTGCTCGCCCGCTCGCGCCGCTTCGATGGCCGCGTTGAGCGCCAGCAGATTGGTCTGTTCGGCAATGCCGCTGATGGTTTTGACAATGGTACCGATCACCAGCGACTGCTCGTTCAGGGCTTCGATGCCATCGCCAGCGGTTTGCATGTGTTTGGCCAGGTCACGCATCACGTCCACGGCCTGGGTCACCACGGCGTTACCGCGCTGGGCGCTTTGGTCAGTTTGCTGCGAAGTGCTGTAGGCAATGTTGGCAGCCTCGGCGACGGCTTGTTCCTGATTGACCTGATCGGTAATCACCGTGGCGAACTTCACCACCTTATAGAGCTTGTTGTTGGCATCGGCCACCGGGTTGTAGGACGCCTCCAGCCAGACCGTACGACCGTGGCTGTCGACACGCTTGAAGCGCTCGGCCACGTATTCGCCCGCGTTCAGGCGACGCCAGAAGTCCTGGTACTCGGCACTGTTGTATTCCTCCGGCAGGCAGAAGGTGCGGTGATGTTTGCCCTTGATCTGCGCCAGGCTGTACCCCATACCGCTGAGGAAGCGGTCATTGGCAGTCAGCACGTTGCCATTGAGATCGAACTCGATCACCGCCGTGGAACGCACCAGCGCACCGATCAGGTTCTCGTGCTCGCGGGAGGCCTCGATGGTGCGGGTCAGGTCGCTGGAGAAGATCGAAAAATGCTTGATCCGCCCATCGGCCGAGCGCACCGGTTGCAGGATCGAACGCAACCAGGCTTCCTGGCCCGTGCCGCGCAACAGGCGCACTGCGCCGGCGAAGTGCTCGCCACGGGTCAGCGCGTTCTTGAAACGCTGCTGGAATTCGTCGAACTTCACGTGATCCGGGACGAAGTCGTCGATGTGTCGGCCGATCAGGTCACCGCTCTTGTAGTGCATTTCGCCAAGGAAGTTCTGGTTGACCGACTGAACCCGTCCATCGCTGTCGAGGGTCAGCACCAGCATCTCGCTTTCCAGACTTTCCTTCACTTGCTGGAGGCTGGAGAGTTCTTCACGAAGAGCCGACAGCTCCTGCTTCAAGCGTTTATTGAACATGGGAAAGCACCGATGGACAGGGGTAGAAAGCGATACACAGCCTAACCATCGGCCTTGGAAACATTTACTTAAGCGTGTTTCAGGCTTGTCCAGTAAAAATAGTTACGACGCGTACAATCAATGCGCGCCAGCGGCAGAACAGCCAGCGATTCTCGGCATCCGCGCACCAAAGTACGCCGCACTGCCCACACCCACCGCGCCCATCACCGCACTGAACATCACACAGATCCATGGACTCCACGGCATCAGGCCGATCAACAACAGCGGTGTGACACTCGCCCACGCGGCGTAGGCAATGTTGTAGGTGAACGAGATACCCGAGACGCGAATCCGCGGCGGGAACAGGCTGACCATCACCGATGGCACCGCGCCGACTACCCCGCAGGCCAGCCCCGCCAAGGCGTAGGCCAGGCCGAGCCAGTCGCCGCCCATGATCAGGCAGGCATACAGCACGCCGATGCCCAACGGCAGCAGCAGGCTATAGAGCATCACCGTGCGCCAGGCGCCGATGCGGTCGACCAGTAGCCCGGCGAGCACGCAGCCGATGTTCAAGAACACGATGCCCAGTGCGCTCAGGGCGAAGGTATGGCTGGCTGTCATGCCAAAAGTTTTCTGCATCATGGTCGGGGTGATGACCACGAACACCACCACGGCCGAGGTCAGCACACAGGTGAGAATCATCGCCGGCAAAATGGCCAGGCGATGCTCGCGCAAGACCGTGCGTAGCGGCAGCTCACCGGCCGCCTCGCGCTGCGCCTGCATGGCCATGAACACCGGGGTTTCGCTGAGCCAGCGACGCAGCCAGACACCAATCACCCCGAACACGCCGCCGAGCAGAAACGGGTAACGCCAGGCGTAATCGAGGATTTCCGCCGGGGTGAATGCCTGCGCCAGGAAGCTCGCGGTCAATGCGCCGATCAGATAGCCGAAGGTCAGCCCCGCCTGCAGGAAACCCAGGGCATAACCGCGATGGGCGATGGGCGCGTGCTCGGCGACGAATACCCAGGCACTCGGCACCTCGCCGCCCACCGCCGCGCCCTGGAGAATGCGCAGGGCCAACAGCAGCAACGGTGCGAAATAGCCGATTTGCGCGTAGGTCGGCATGATCCCGATCAGCAAGCAGGGCAACGCCATCATCAGGATGCTCAGGCTAAAGACTTTCTTGCGCCCCAATCGGTCGGCGAAGTGCGCCATCAGGATGCCGCCCAACGGTCGCGCCAGGTAACCGGTGACGAAGATCCCGAAGCTTTGCAGCAGGCGCAGCCACTCGGGCATTTCCGGTGGGAAGAACAGCTGACTGAGGGTCAGGGCGAAAAACACGAAGATGATGAAATCGTAGATTTCCAGCGCCCCGCCGAGGGCGGCAAGCCCGAGGGTCTTGTAGTCCGAGCGGCTGAACGGCGCCGGGCGCGAATCGGTGTTGGCAGTCATGTAAAGAACTCTGGCACAGGCAAAAACCAAGGCGCCCATGGTCTACGCAAAAGCGCTGGCGGACAACCCGTTAGACCAAAGTCCCATAGCCACGAAACAACCCCGCAAAAATCCTCGGCTTGAATTAATGTTGACGTCTGTCCAGACGGGCGGTTACTGCCCCGAAGACCACAACAAACATAAAAATCCGAGGTACTCCCGTGGCCGCTGATATCGAAGATAGCCGCTCCGCCCGCTTTGCCCTGCGCTGCTCAAGTTTTGCCGAACGCTGGTTTCCCGACTCCTGGGTGTTTGCTGCCCTGGCGGTGATTATCGTGGCCCTGGCCACCATGGCGATGGGTGCCAAACCCACCGACGCCGCCATGGCCTTTGGTGATGGCTTCTGGAGCCTGATCCCCTTCACCATGCAGATGGCCTTCGTGGTGATCGGCGGTTATGTGGTCGCCAGTTCGCCGCCGGCGGTGAAGCTGATTGACCGTCTGGCCAAGCTGCCGAAAAACGGCCGCTCCGCCGTGGCCTGGGTCGCATTGATTTCGATGGTCGCGTCGTTGCTGAACTGGGGCTTGTCCCTGGTGTTCGGCGGTTTGTTGGTACGCGCCCTCGCCCGTCGTACCGACCTGAAAATGGACTATCGCGCCGCCGGTGCCGCCGCCTATCTGGGGCTTGGCGCGGTATGGGCCTTGGGCCTGTCGTCGTCCGCCGCGCAATTGCAGGCCAACCCGGCAAGCCTGCCGCCGTCGATTCTGTCGATCACCGGGATGATTCCATTCACCCAGACGATCTTTCTCTGGCAGTCCGGCGTGATGCTGCTGGCCTTGATCGTCATCTCGCTGATCATTGCCTATGCCACCGCCCCCGGCCCGAACTCGGCACGCGATGCCAAGGCCTGCGGTGTCGACCCGAGTTTCAACCTGCCACCGCTGCAACCACGCACCCGCCCCGGCGAATGGCTGGAACACAGCCCGCTACTGACGATTCTGCTGGCGTTGCTGGCTGCTGGGTGGCTGTTCCATGAGTTTGCGACCAAACCGGCTATCAGCGCGATTTCCGGGCTGAACACCTACAACTTCCTGTTCATCATGCTCGGTGCCCTGTTGCACTGGCGTCCGCGCAGCTTTCTGGACGCCGTGACCCGTGCGGTGCCGACCACTACCGGCGTGCTGATCCAGTTCCCGCTCTACGGTTCGATCGCGGCGCTGATGACCACGGTCAAGGGCGCCGACGCGCAGACCCTGGCCCATCACATCTCGACCTTTTTCGTCAGCATTGCCTCCCACGACACCTACGCGCTTCTGATGGGCGTGTATTCGGCGATTCTCGGCTTCTTCATCCCGTCCGGTGGCGGCAAGTGGATCATCGAAGCACCGTACGTGATGCAAGTGGCCAATGACCTGAACTACCATCTGGGCTGGGCGGTGCAGATCTACAACGCCGCCGAAGCCCTGCCCAACCTGATCAACCCGTTCTTCATGTTGCCGCTGCTGGGCGTCCTGGGGTTGAAAGCGCGGGACTTGATCGGCTTCTCGTTCGTGCAATTGCTGGTACACGCGCCATTGGTGCTAGTGTTGTTATGGGCACTGGGGACGACGCTGGCGTATTTGCCGCCGGTAATGCCGTAACCATAAAAAGGGCCGATATTGATATCGGCCCTTTTTGTTCCGCCCTGTCTGTTTCAGTATCTGCTGGACTTATACGCTGAAAAGGATCTGAGCATGTTCAAACTCGCGGCACTCACTCTCGCAGCCCTCACCCTGAGCACCACCGCCCACGCCGATGCCAACTTGAAGCTGGGCACTACCGAACGCGTTACCCGCCTCTTCGCCTACCCCAACAATTGCAACGTGATCTGCTTTCGCAACTGGACGCTTGAGCAAACCGTCGAGCACTACCTGACCCAGAGCGTGCAGCGCGATGGCTACGGTGACGCGAAGGTTCTGGTCAAAAACGATAACGGTCAGCTCCACGCAGAAATCATCGGCGTGCCCAACGGCTATGAAAAACCTTTGGCCGCGCTGCTCGATGCCGGTGACCTGGCCTATAACGGCGCCAGCAAATTGAATGCCGACGGCAAATGGGCGTACAGCTGGTATCTGTTCCTGCCGCTGGGCATGGCCCTGGAAAACCGCAAAAGTGTCGAGCTGTTGCACTTCCCGCCCGACTATTCGTTGACCCAGGCCCAGGATTACCTGAAGTCCGCCACCACGGATCGTTGGGCCACGCTGCTCACCGCCAATGGCATCCCGGCCGAGCAGACGCCAGGCTTCCAGACCATTGTCGACATCGCCCCTATCGCCGCCCCATCCAACGCCGGCAAGGACCTGGAGGGCGTCTACAGCTACTTCAACGACTACCAGACCACCATGGTCAAGAACGTCAGCCTGCACTCCAACGGTGAAGCATTGCCGATGGTCGCCTTCGGCGCACCGGTGCGTAACTGGATCAAGCAACAATACGGGCCGACCGTGAACGTGCTGGGTCTGGCGACGATCAGCCCGAGTGACGGGGTGAACGTGCGGGTGCTGGGTTCCAACCACCCGAGCTACATCTGGTACGCCGCCGATCCGGCGAACTATTCCGGCAACGATGCCAAGGCCAAGGCCGATGCGGCGGGCCTGAAAGTCATGGGCCAGGATTTGAGTGCCGCGTGCTGGCAGGCCGTCATGGGCCGTCAACCGGACAGCAATGCCGACGTCGAGCTGAAAACCTGCACGCAAACCTGGCAAGTGGCCGAGAAAGAAAAAACCTGCGCGCTGTTCTACACCTCGATTCGCAACCTGACGCCGGGACAGGCTGCGGCCAAATGCTCGACTGCACCGATCCAGCTGCAGCTCAAACAGCTCAAGGCGCCAGCGCCAACCACTGCCCTGCCCGCTCCACCGCTATAAACCGATTGATGGCAGTCGACCTGTCAGTTATGACAGTAGACCGCCCGCAGTATCTGCGAGAGGCTTGGGCCGTACCCATGTGTTGCTGCGCTGACAGGATCGTCAGCCGATGGAAGTCGCAGCAGCCAGCCGACAAGGATCGTTATGAAAGCCAATGCACAGCGCAAGTCTCTCGCACCACCGCCGCAGGGTGTTTATCCTTTTGTGGAGTTGCCCCTTCACCTCGGATTTCCATCCCTGGCCGATTTCGAGATTCTCTCGAATGACAAAGGCACGCCGATGGCCGTAGCAGCGCTGCGCGAATTTCCCCGCATCAGTCGAATCTGCCGGGTATCGGGGCATTTGCTGCCCTATCGCAGCCGACATACCCGCCAGCTGGCGCCCGCTGTTCACGTCTATGACCCGCGCTTCTGCGGGCTGCTGCGCCACTCCTGCGACCCGAACGTGTTTCTGGACATGAGTGAGCTGTGGTTATGGGCGCTGAAGGACATTCAGAAAGGCGACTGGCTGTCGATGGATTACGCTGCCACGGAAGACAAGCTGCTGCGCCAGTTTGCCTGCCACTGCGGTTCGTACAACTGCCGGGGCTGGATCACCGGCTACGATGAGACGCCGAACGCCGACGGCCAGCTGTTTTTGCAACAGTGGCGTCGGCAGAGTCTGCGCTGAGGGACTTTACAGGGGCTCGAACGGTCGCAGGCGGTACTGCGGTGGCAGTTGCTCGAAACCGCTAATGGTCGCATTCAGGCTCTTCCAGCGGCCATCCTTGATGCCATAAATGCAGCCGTGGATCGACAGGCTCTGCCCGCGGTGCCAGGCGTTTTGCACAATGCTGGTGTGACCGACGTTGGCCACCTGCTGAATCACGTTGAGCTCGCAAAGACGGTCGACCCGTTCTTCTTCGGTGGCCAGTTTGGCCAGTTCTTCGCGCTTTTCGTAATACAGGTCGCGAATCGAGCGCAGCCAGCCGTCGATCAGGCCGAACTGACGATCCTGCATCGAGGCGCGCACACCACCGCAGCCATAATGACCGGTGACGAGGATGTGTTTGACCTTGAGCACATCGACCGCGTACTGAATCACCGACAGGCAGTTGAGGTCGGTGTGCAGCACCACGTTGGCCACATTACGGTGTACGAACAGATCGCCCGGCAGCATGCCGACGATCTCGTTGGCCGGCACCCGGGCATCGGAACAACCGATCCACAGGTACTCCGGAGTCTGTTGGCGAGCCAGCTTGGCGAAGAAGTCAGGATCTTCCTCCTTGATCGCAGCGGCCCAACGCTCGTTGTTATCAATCAGATCTTGTAATTCGTTCATGCAATGAAGCCTCGAGAATGATGCGCTGCTTTGACAGACGACCGCCCGTCGGGGTCACGCGCATAATGCAGTTGCCCCTGATGCCCTGATTCCTGCTACGGCCAGCCGACGCTCCATGCCGGTGGAAKTCTCATGAACCCGATGGGTCCACCCTAGTAAGGCCCACAGTATGAGGAATTGCCATGAATGATTCACGACGTCCGTACGATGCGGTGCAACCGGAGCCCATCGATGACGACGAAGACCGCATGGGCTCGGTGCATGAGCTGGATTTCGATGAAGAAGAGCCCAGCACCAGAATCGGTGACGAATTGCCGGACGAGGAGCGCGAGCACCTGATGCCTCGTCGGCGCGTACGTGAAGCGGGCCTGACCGGTGCCTCGACCGGAAACCATCAACCTACCGACGATGACTTGAGCCCGGAAACCCTGATCCGTGAAGACGGCGCCAGGGATGCCCACGAGGCGGGCAATGATAACCGCGCGGATTGGGACCTGAGCATCGTCGATAAGGACGATATTGGTGGTGGGCATGGCCTGGATGAAGCGGAACTGGCGCGGCGCCATCCGATGGACGGTAAGCCCTGAGAGGACGCCTTCGCGAGCAGGCTCGCTCCCACAGGGTTCGTGTCGGTCACAAAATTCGTGTAGTCAACACAGATCCATTGTGGGAGCGAGCCTGCTCGCGAAGCTTTTGAGGCTTAATCCACCAAAGTACAGGCCATGACCACCGCATCTTCGCGCCCACCCACCGCGGGGTAGTAATCCCGACGCCGGCCGATCTCGTTGAAACCATAACGCTCGTACAGCTTGAACGCCGCGGTATTGCTGTCGCGCACTTCCAGGAAACACTCCCGGGCGTCGGCCTTGTAGGCAATCGACATCAAATGCTCAAGCAATGTCAGCCCCAGGCCACGGCCCTGGTTTTCCGGCTTGACCGTAATGTTCAGCAGGTGCGCCTCGTCGAGGATGATCTGCACCACACCGTGGCCCACCTGTTGCTGACCTTCGAACATCAGCCAGATCTGATACTTGCCCAGGCCATCGAGGAAAATTCCGCGAGTCCAGGGATGGCTGTAGGCCGCGTATTCGATTTTCAGTACGGTTTCCAGGTCCGCCTCGGTCATCGGGCGAAACGATACAGCATCACTCATTCGATTCTTTCCAGCGCGCCATCAGCCGACGCATGGCTTGCCAGACATCAGCCTTACGCTGTGGCTCTTCCATTAATAATTCCAGGCCCGGCACCGCCCAGGCCGAGCCCAGGCCTTCGATCTGCAACTCGCGATTGAACGCCTCGGCATCCGCCTCACCGGCAAATCGCACCGCGGGCAGGCCGATCAGCCACAAGCAGGCGCAGGGCGTTTCTTCCATGCGCACCGAGAGAAAACCTTGCACGAAGTCGCGGGCCGCTTCCGGGCCCTGGTCCATCGTGCCACGCACCAGCAACGGCCAGCGTACCGGTTCGCCGACGATCTGCGGGCTGTCCGGCAGACYGGCGGCGCGCAGAATGTCCTTGAGCAGCAGGTAAGCAGGATCGCGGGTCTGGAAGGATTCGCCCGTAGGTAACTCCACCAGCAGCAGACAACGCCCGGCCCGCAACAATTGCAGGGCAAAACGCGGCGGCGGCACGATCGGCGCCTTGACCACCACGGGCGCCTCTTCGGCCTCTTCCACCGGTTTGGCCCCGGTGCGCGTACTCGCCGGCGATGGTCGCGGCACCTCGATCTTCACCCGCTCGGCCGGCTTGACCACCGGCGCCACGGGTGTCTTAGCCACAACAGCGGGCATAACAGGCGCGACCACCACCGGCTCGGGGATCTCCAGCAGCTCGGGCCGCGACGGCGCGGCAAAGGGCAATTCGGTACGCGGCAGCCAGTTGACCACCTGCATGGCGGCCAGATAAGCGCGACGACGGGACTCGATAAGCAAAGGTCGGCCACTTGTGGATAACTAAAGTGCGCTGATTCTACCGCCGTTCGCTCAAGATCGCCCGCGCTGTTGATCGATAGACTTCACCGATAGTCTTTGCACCTATGAAAAATGGCGACAGCCCGTCCCGAGAGTGAATCGCATCGCGCCCGATGCAGTACAATCGCGGCTTTTAATCGCCAACCAGCCGGCCATTCCGATGATCGAACCCAAGCGCGTCTTGCGCGCCCTCGCTGAACACTGGGCACTTCTGGAGCCACTGTGCGAGCACTTCGACCAAGGCACACTGAGCCTCAACGAATTGCGTTCACAGTTGGCCGCCCAGCAACTCGACAGTACGCCGCAGGACATCACCAGCCTGCTCGACGTGTGGATTCGCCTCGACATTCTGGTTCCCGTGGCCAAAAGCCCGAACCGTTTCGAGCTTAATGCGCAGATTCACGACTTCCTCGCCTATCTGCGCCGTGAACACCGCCTGGGCCTGTGCCTGGAAATCGAAGCCTACCTGCGCCACCTGGAGCGTCTGGCCGGTTATATCCAGGACGCGTTCGATATCCGCGATGGCAATGACCTCGCCCGCCAGTTGCGTCTGCTCGACATGCGCGTGCGTGACGTACTGAAAAAACTCGATAACGACGAACAGGCCCTGGTGGCCGTCGCCGAACGGGCGAAAACCAGCGACCGGCAGATTCCGTTGCGCCAGCGCTACGCTGAAGTGCTGGCGACCTGGGACGAATACGTCGAGCCGATGATTGATCTGGTGAACGCCGACGGCGCCTTCGAACAAGGCGTGCGCAAGGTCGAAACCGTGTTGCTGAAGATGCTCAGCGAACAGCAGCGCCTCGGCCACCTGGTGGACGACGACATGCTGCTGCGCACCCACGCGCGCATCCTCGAAATGCAGACCAGCGCCCAGCTGACGCTACGTCACGCCCGCGAGCTGCTGTTGCCGCTGCGTGAAGAAGCGCGCCGGCACAACGCCGTGACCCGTGGCGCCGCATTAGCCCTGTCGATGATCCGTCGCAAGGGCCTCGACGCCGTGCCACAAGCGGCGATGCCGATGTTCACTCGCCCGCAGAGCACCTTCCTCGGCAGCGCCAGTCAGGTCGAAGCCTACGTTTACGCCCTGGCGCGTTTCGAACCGAAACCGGCGCGCTTCCCCAAGGCCCACAAGACCCAGAAAGGCGAAGCGCCACGGGCGCCACGCACCGTTCGGGAAATGCTCGAACGCTGCGAAGACGCCCTGCCGATGCCGGACCTGATGACTTGGTTGCTGGAGCAGGAACCGGACGGCGCCACCGACGAATTGCTGTACTGGTTCTCGCGCCTGTCGCGGGAAAAACGCTTCACGCGCGAGCGTCTGGAGCGTCGCGAATACCATACCCACGAGCACCAGGTCAGCCTGCGCTCCTTCGCCCTGCTCTCGGTCAGCGATGCCACCGAGAATTCTGCGAGCACCCTCTATGGAAGTACTTCGCATGCAACTTGATCTATCCGAACTGTCCCATCTGGCACCGATCTTTCGCGAGCTGTTCAAGGGTTATCACGTCAGCCGCCGCGATCCGGAACTGTACGCACAGTTGTCGAACTTTCAGGACCAGTACCGCACGCTGTTCAAGGCCCTGGGCTTTGAACTGGTCTGCGACACCCGCGGTTTCTACTACTTCGTGCCGGACCTCGCTGCCGCCGCGGTGAACAAGACCGCGCAGCGTCTTGCGCTGTTCACCTTCATCCTCGTCGAGCACCTGGCCGACCAGGGCCGCGACCCGATCTCCGTGCTTGACGGCGGCAGTCTCGGCCGCGATGAGCTGCCGTCGTTGCTGGAAAAGTACCGCGACCTGTTCATCCAGGCCGAAGTGCAGACCCAGGACGAACTGGAAGAAAAGATCATGCGGCGCATGACCCAGCTCGGCTTTGCCAGCGAAGAAAACGGCATCTACCGTTTCCTGCCGCCGATGCACCGCTTCCTCGATGTGTGCCTGTCGGTGCAGCAGGACCGCGACCTGGCCGCCAGCCTGCACAGCGTCCTGCCGTTGCCGGTGCCGGTGCTGATCGACGAAGACAGCGACGAAAAACTGCTGCAGACCGACGATCCGCTCGATCTGAGTGAATTCGAGGGTGAAAGCGAAGAAGACGCCCTGGCCCGGGCCATTGCCGAAGAACAGGAGCTCGACGCATGAGCAAGGAACGTTACGGCATCCGCCGCTTTGCCCTTTTGAACACCGCCGGCTACAGCCTCGGCCTGTTTCCGCTGGAAGAGCCGCTGTCGGTGTACGGCGCGAACAACCTCGGTAAATCCGCCTCGATCAACGCCTTGCAGTTCCCGATCCTGGCGCGCATGTCGGACATGAGCTTCGGCAAGTACAGCCTGGAGCAGTCCCGGCGCTTCTACTTCGCCTCGGACACCAGCTACATCCTGGTCGAAGTGAACCTGCCCCACGGTCCCCACGTGATCGGTGTGGTCGGTCGCGGCCCGGGCGGCGGTTTCGGTCACCAGTTCTTTGCCTATGCCGGCAAGCTGGACCTGGCCCACTACCAGAAAAACGACACCTGCCTGCGTCAGAAAGAACTCTTCACCAACCTTGAACGCGAAGGCCTGAAAGCCTACGAACTCAAGCCGGACGAACTGCGCCGTTTGCTGGTCGGTGGCCACACCTCGATTCCCCTGGACCTGACCCTGATCCCGCTGCGCTCCACCAGCGAGCAGAGCCTGAAGACCTTCCGCGCGCTGTTCATCAACCTGCTGCACATGCGTGAAATCACTGCGGCCAAGCTCAAGCAACTGTTCCTCGATGCCTTCGAGCACAGCCTGCGCTCCGGCAGCGTCGATTACATCGCGGCGTGCGAAGAAGCGTTCCGCGATGTACGCCGCATGGAGCAGGACTACAACTCGTTGGTCGCCGCCGGTCCGCTGGTCGAAGCCTTGGCCAACGGCGTGAAACAACGGGACATCCTGCGTGGCAAGCTGCACCGCATCTCGCCATTGCTAGATTCACTGCTGGGCACCTGGCAGGACTACGCCGGTGCGCGCAAGGAAGAGCTGACCCTTCAGGCCGAGCACTACCGCAACGAGCAAGACGCCCTGCAGAACGACCAACGCGGCGGCACTCAGGAATTGATGCGCCTGGAGCGGGAAATCACCGGCATCCAGCGCTGGCTCGGCGAACTGTCGGTGCTCAAGCATCGCTTTGCCCTGATCGATGACGTCAAGGTGCTGGAACAGCAACTGCTGGCCGCCAAGGACGCCCATGACGAATTGGCCGGTGCATTGGCCCAGTCCCGTCAATTCAGCGCCGAAGATCTGGAAGAGCGTTTGCGCGATCTGGAAAAACGCCTGAAGTCGGTCAAGCAGCAACTCGATCACGCCGACAACAACAGCTACGCCCGTCTGCGCGAAGAATTCTCGCAGCAAGACGTCGAACGCCTGATGCGCCTGTTCAACAGCGCGCTGTTCAGCCTGCCATTGGGTGAACACGGCATCACCCTCGACGACGACGGCGAGTGGGTCAAATCCGTGGAGCTGATCCTCGACGGTTTCAAAGGTGAACGCTTCGAAGTGCCGGGGTTGTCCATCGACATCTCGCACATCGAACCACCAGCCCTGCAAGCGCTGGCTGACCGCGCTGCCTTGCGCGATCAGAAAGAGCGTCTGGAAAAAGAACTCAAGCAACTGAAAACCCAGCAAGCCGTGGCCGCCGACCGTGCCGCGAGCAAGACCCAGACCGAAGCGCTGTACCAGCAAGTGCTGGACGCACAAAAAGCCCTGGAAGACTTCCGTCGCGCGCAAACCCTGAGCGCCGAGGAAGGCGACAAGCTTGAGCAGTTGGCGCAAATGGAAGCGGCGCAGGACGAGCTGAAGCGCTCCAGCGATGCCTTCACCGAACGCGTCCAGCAACTGTCGGCCAAGCTGCAACTGGTCGGCCGGCAGATCGGCGACATGGAAGCCAAGCAACGCACCCTCGACGACGCCCTGCGCCGCCGTCAGTTGCTGCCAGCGGACCTGCCGTTCGGCACACCGTTCATGGACCCGATCGACGACTCCATGGACAACCTGCTGCCACTGCTCAATGACTATCAGGACAGCTGGCAAGGCCTGCTGCGTGCCGATGGTCAGATCGAAGCGCTGTACGCTCAGGTGCGCCTCAAGGGCGTGGCCAAGTTCGACAGCGAAGACGATATGGAGCGTCGCCTGCAGCTGTTGATCAACGCCTATGCGCACCGCACCGACGAAGCCTTGACCCTGGGCAAGGCACGCCGTGCCGCCGTGACGGACATCGCCCGGACCCTGCGCAACATCCGCAGCGACTACGACAGCCTCGAACACCAACTGGCGCTGTTCAACCRCGAGATCAACAAGCGTCAGGTCTCCAACCTGCAAAGCTTCCGTATCGTGCTCGCGCCGAACAAGGAAGCGCTCAAGCACATCGACCAGATCATCCACAGTGCCGGTCAATATGAAGAAGGCGAAACCCTGTCGGTGTTCGATCTGAGCCAGAGTGCGGAACAGGACAACAAGAACGAAGAGGCCAAGGAATACCTGGCGCGGCTGGTGGCGGCGAACCACAACCAGCTCGGCCTCAAGGACTTGTTCGAACTGGCGTTCGAGATCACCAAGGTCAACGGTCAACCGGTGATCCACACCGACATCGACGGCGCCGCCTCCAACGGCACCACCATGACCATCAAGGCGCTGACCAACATGTACTTGTTGCTGCACTTGATGGACCGTGACCAGGCCGGTCGCGTGCGCCTGCCGTACTACCTCGACGAGGCGGCGGATATCGATGAGAAGAACCAGGCCGCATTGCTGGAAACCAGCCTGCAACTGGGCTTCGTGCCGATCCTGGCGAGCGTGAAGCCGCAGGTCTGCGCCAGTGTCGCCATCGACCTGGAAGGCGGCAGCGGCCCGGCCGGCATCTACATCGACGAGGCGGACTGGAAGTACATCCGTCGTCACGATCAGGTAAAGGCGACGGTCAACGAACAAGCGGATGAACCGGAGCTGGATGCGGTCTGAGGCTTGAATCGAAGGCAATAAAAAAAGGCCGCGGTCCAATGGATCGCGGCCTTTTTCATAGGTGTGTCATTTAGCCTTGCAGTGAACTTCAGGGCCTCTTCGCGGGCAAGCCCGCTCCCACAGGAGTTGTGGCGAACACAGAGTCCGTGACCAACCGATAACCCTAATGAAATGGCTTGCCCCGGGCGGCGTTCCGACGAAGGCGTCATCACTGACGCCACATAACCCTCAGACTATTTACCCAGCGAAATCTTCGGCGCCCAGGTCAGCCATTCCTCTTCGAACTTGTCGAACAGCGCGAACGTCTGCTCCGGTTGCGCCGGGCCGCCCATGCGCTCACCGTCTGGCGTGGCAAAGGCGACACCGCCCTGAATCATCGTCTCCAGGGATTCAGTGCGCACCGTTGCGCCTTTGAACAGGCCGACATCGAAGTCGAAACCGCTGGTGTTCCAGAACCGCGTGCCGCTGCGTACCAGTGGCGCGTACTTCGGCTCGATCAGGATATGGATCAGGACACGATCAGCGGTCTGGCCCAGTTCATAACCCGTCACCTTGCCCACTGTGATTTCGCGATACGTCACCGGCACGCCGGCCTTCAATGAACCGCGACGGGCGGCGCTCAGCACCAGACTCAATCCCGCTTCCTGCTTGGCGGTTTCCGGCGCAGCGACCAAAGCGACAAAGTTCTTCTGCGGTCCCAGATTTTTCGCTGCCGGTTGCACCTCGATGTATTGCCCGGTCACCAGTGTTTCGAGATTGGACGTCTTGATCAGGCCCAGCTCGGGCTTGACCACCCAGAACTGACTGCCGACCCGGGCGATGCGTTCCGGCACTTCGGTAATCCGCGCGGTCAGCAGCACCGATTGCAGGTCGTCACTCAGGTCAACGTCCTYGATCTTGCCGACATCCAGACCCTTGAAGCGAATCGGCGTGCCCGTACGCAAACCATCGGCGCGGTCTACCTTGATGCTGATCACCTCGCCCTTTTGCGTGGCGTCGTCACGGCTGGCAAACAAGCGGAAACGTGGAATGCGCTTGCGTAGCGGCGCCTTGGCTTCCGGGGTTTCAAACGCAATACCGCCGGCCATCAAGCTTTGCAGTGACTCACTTTTGACTTGAATCCCACCGGTCAGTCCGCCCGTGAGCGTGATGCCGCTGGCATTCCAGAAGCGTGTCGAGGCGTTGACCAGATCCTCGTATTCCTTCTCGATGTGCACGCCGATGATCAACYGCTTTTTGGTTCGCGAGAACTGATAGCTCTGTACGGAGCCGACTTTAACCTGCTTATAGAGAACCGGGCTGCCGACTTCCAGCGAGCCGAGATTTTCCGTGAATAACACCAAATGCAGTCCGGGTGCACGCAGATCCAGCGGCGGCGCTTTGGCCCGTGCCGCAAACTCCCGTTGTGGAGCCGAACCCTTGTCGCCAGGTCGAACAGCGATGTAGTTGCCTTTGACCAACGCCTCAAGGCCGGTAATCCCCGCCAGGGAAATCGACGGTTTGACCACCCAGAATTGTGTGCCCTCGACCAGGTAATCCTCGGCCAACGGGTCCATCGTCAATTCGGCGGTGGCCCCGGACAAGTCAGGATCGACCTTCAGCGCCTTGAGATTGCCGACCTGAATGCCTTTGTACATCACCGGCGTACGACCGGCCTGCAAACCCTCGAAGTCGCTGAGCTTGACCTTGACCCGGATACCGGCCGCCGCTGCATCGAAGTCTTCATAGAGCCTGAACGGCAGGCTTGGGTCGGTAGGCGGGCTGTCCTTGCGGTTTTCGGGAGTAGCGAACGCAATACCACCGGCGACGATGCTGGCCAACGACTCACTGCGCACTTTCACACCGGACAGATTGGCGTCGATGCTGATGCCGCTGGCGTTCCAGAAACGTGTGTGCTTGCGTACCAGTTTGGCGTAAGTCGGCTCGATGAAGACCTTGAGCTCGACAGTGCTCTGGTCCTCGGACAGCACGTAGCTCTTGATCTGACCTACCTTGATCTGTTTGTAGAACACCGGGCTGCCGCGGTTCAACGAACCCAGGCGATCAGCCTTGATGGTCAGGTGCAGACCCGGCTGGGCATCGGAGAGCGGCGGCTCCTGGGCCAGGGCCTTGAATTTGCGGACGGGCTCGCCTTCCCCCGGACTGATGGCAACATAGTTACCTGAAACCAGCGTCTCAAGACCGGTAATCCCTGCCAGCGTCACGCTCGGCTTGACCAGCCAGAAACGCGTGCTGGTTCGCAGGTATTGCTCTACGTCCTTGTTCATTTCGATACTGGCGATCACACCTTTGGAACTGCCCTCATCATCGAGCTTGAGGCTTTTGACCTTACCGACTGGCATGCCTTTATAGACCACTTCGGTCTTGTTGGCCTGAATGCCTTCGCCACTCTCAAAACGCACCTGAATCTCGATGCCGGTCTCGTTATAGGCACGCCAGCCGAGCCAGCCGCCGATGATCAAGGCGATCAGGGGCAGCACCCAAATGGCAGACCAGTTCGAGGCCGGTCGGGTTTTCGCTACAGGCAAATCAGTCATGGTCGTCGTCCGACTCCGTGTTATCCCAAATCAGTCGGGGATCGAAAGTTACTGCGGCAAGCATCGTCAGAATCACTACAGTGGCGAAGGCGATGGCGCCAAGATTGGCTTCGATGCTGGCAAGCCGCCCAAAATTCACGACCGCCACGAGGATGGCGATCACAAAGATATCGAGCATCGACCAGCGGCCGATGAATTCAATGAAACGGTACATCCAGATACGCTGGCGAGCCGAAAGGGGCTGACGGCGCTGCACGGAAAACAGCAGCAGAGCGATGCCTACCAGCTTGAAGGTGGGCACCAGGATACTGGCGATAAACACCACCGCCGCAATGGGGATCATTCCGTAGTGCACCAACTCGATCACACCCGCCATGATCGTGCTGGGCGCCCCCTTGCCCAGAGAGTTCACAGTCATGATCGGCAACAAATTGGCCGGTATGTAAAGAATGGCGGCGGTAATCAGCAATGCCCAGGTGCGCACCAGGCTATTCGGGCTGCGGGCATGCACCAGTGCTCCGCAGCGTGTACAGACTTGCTCATCGCTATCAGCTTCCTGCCTGTTCAATTCATGACATTCCTTGCAAATCAGAATGCCTGCATCAATCGCCCGCATGGGCATCTTCTCCTGATAACGCTTGCCAGATCTGGTGAGGCGACATTACGACCTCCAGCCAGACTTGAATCAGCAACAAACCAATGAAGCACGCCAGGCCGAGGCCTACAGTGATGGCTGCCATATCTGCCAGCTTGACGATCGCCACCAGTACGCCCATGAAGTAGACCTCAAGCATCCCCCATTCGCGTATATGGTGATAAATGCGATAGAGCAACAAGCCGTAGCTGCGTCCGACACCAAAACGGATACTCAACAATACGGCCAGTTGGCACAGCAGCTTGAGCAGCGGGATCCCCATGCTGCACAGGAACACGATCACTGAGACGCTTTGCATGCCCGTATCAAAAAGGGCGACAACGCCGCTCCAGACAGTGTCTTGCGAAGATTGCCCGAGCAGATTGAGTTGCATGATGGGTAAAAAGTTGGCCGGTATGAACAACACCAGGGCGGAGATGACCAAGGCGAGACTGCGCTGTACGACGTTGTAGCGATTGGCATAAAGCTCGTAGCCACAGCGCGGGCACAGGGCTTTTTCGCCGTGGGCGAGTTCGGGTTTACGCATGAGCAAGTCGCACTCATGGCAGGCAACCAGATTTTCCAGTGGTAGTTCTGACAGCTCTTTGGCGTCAACCGAATCCGGCATAAGCGCTCTGACTCTGAAAAAGTTGGACCTATTCTAGTGTCCCGGGACAAAAATAACTGCGCCAATTTGTGCTTGATTCGTCGTGCTTTTTCTACGCCAAAAACAAAACCCCTACCTGCGTACGCAGATAGGGGTTTYGGAATTTAATCTTGACGATGACCTACTCTCACATGGGGAAACCCCACACTACCATCGGCGATGCATCGTTTCACTGCTGAGTTCGGGATGGGATCAGGTGGTTCCAATGCTCTATGGTCGTCAAGAAATTCGGGTACTGAACCGTTTTTCAACGTTTCAGCAAATTGGGTATGTGACAGCTTTCGGTGTTTTGTGAGCGTCGAACTTTCGGTTCATTGCGTCTTCACACACCGCAATCTGATGCTCTTT
>NZ_JBFUHY010000064.1:0-29234 GCF_056402155.1 Pseudomonas sp. P4_C1 | reverse complement strand
TTCTACAGCAGCCTCATTTGCTGTCAAGTGATTATTTTCTGAAGTTTTCCAAGTTTCCTTTTCAACTTCAACCACTTGCGCTTCAGATCTCTCGTCAGCGGGAGGCGAATTCTACAGCGTTACACGCTGCTGTCAACACCTCTTTTTCAACCCCCTTTTGGCTTCGATGAMCTGAAGCAACCYGCTGCCGAAAACTKCGTAACTCATTGTTTACCAAGGAGTTTTCCGTTTCGACTGCGCCGGAAGTGGGGCGAATTATAGGCTTCCAGAATCTGCCGTCAACCACTATTTACGCCTTTTTGGCGGAAGAGGCCTTTCTAGCCATTAAACGCGGAATTCGACGAGCCAAAGGCGGTAGCCGCAGCGCTAACAGCAATGCACCTATAGATGCATAGATCACCCACTCCTTGAGGTCGGCGCGCACAATCCAGAGCATATGCAGTAATCCAAGCCCGAGAATGACATACGCAAGGCGATGCAACTTCTTCCAGCCCGCCCCCAATCGCCGCTGACTGTATCGATTGGAAGTCACCGCCAAGGCCAGCAAACCAAGAAAGCCCAGCACCCCGACAATAATGTAAGGCCGCTTGCGCAACTCGACACCCAACTGAGACCAGTCAAAACCAAGAATAAATGCGCAGTAGCTACTGAGGTGGAGCAGCACATAGGCAAAACACCATAACCCCAACTGTCGCCGCACGGCATTCCACCCCGCCCAACCGGTGAGTTTCTGCAAAGGCGTCAAGCTCAAGATTACGAGCAACAGAACAAGCGCCCCCAAACCCAGCCGGTCGACCAGTACCTTGCCCGGATCCGGCCCGAGGACATCCTCCCAGGCCTGGTACAACCACAGCAGCGGCCACACCAGCACCACGACAAAGACACCGATACGCCAAAACGGATAGCGCATCAGTAGTTCTTCCTCAGGTCGAGCCCCGCATATAGAGAGGCGACTTCCTCTGAATAGCCGTTGAACATTTGCGTGTCGCGCACATTGGGCTTGAACAGGCCGCTGGGCAGGCGGCGCTCACGTGCCTGAGTCCAGCGAGGATGATCAACAGTGGGATTCACGTTCGCATAGAAGCCATATTCATCCGAAGCAATACTCTGCCAGGTGGTTTTCGGTTGCTCGTCGACCAGACTGATGCGCACGATGGACTTGATACTCTTGAAGCCATATTTCCAGGGCACCACCAAACGCAACGGCGCACCGTTTTGATTAGGCAACTCACGCCCGTACATGCCTACCGCAAGAATCGCCAACGGGTTCATCGCTTCATCCAGACGCAACCCTTCTATATATGGCCAGTCGATCAAGGCAAAACCGGAGCGCTGACCCGGCATGCTTTTGGGATCCTGCAGGGTTTCGAAGCGGATGAATCTGGCTTTCGAGGTCGGCTCAACCTCTTTGAGCAAGGCCGAGAGGGGAAAACCGATCCAGGGAATGACCATCGACCAGGCTTCCACGCAGCGCAACCGGTAGATTCGCTCCTCCAGCTGATACGGTTTCATGAAGTCCTCCAGCGCATACCGCCCAGGCTTGCCCACCTCCCCGTCCACTACCACCGACCACGGCTGCGTCTTCAGCGTGCCGGCGTTGGCGGCCGGATCACCTTTGTCGGTGCCGAACTCGTAGAAGTTGTTGTAGTGAGTCGCATCCTTGAACGGCGTGATCGCTTCATCCTTGACGCTGATCGCACCCCACTGGGTAGCCGGAAGTTTTTCGCTGAACCAGGCAGGCGCCTTGCCGGGCTCGACATCCGGGTAACGCGCAGCATCGCCAGCGCTGGCCCATTGCGGCAGGCTGCCCAGAGCGAAGCCGGCGACCGTGGCGCCGAGCACATTGCGTCGAGATAGATAGAGGGATTCAGGCGTGACGTCCGACTCATGGCAGTCGGATGTTTTAGGGACTTTGATCAGCATGGCTACTCCGCAGTATTGGAGAACAGATGCACCAACAGACTGCGGAGTATGAGGGAAATTACATCACTCGACGCTTTTACGCCGACGAAGATGTAACAGGTATTGAACCGGGCCGGAGGCTGCATAGGCAAGAAACACCAGCAGCAGGATGCGCGGCGGATCACTGAAAACAACCGCAAACACCAACACTACTGCGAGAATCGCCACGAAAGGCACTCGCCCCTTCAGGTCCAGCTCCTTGAAGCTGTTGTACTTGATGTTGCTGACCATCAGCATGCCGGCCGCAGCAACCATCAATGCAACCAGGAAGGACATCTTCGACCCCTGGATACCGTAATCGCTGAACGCCCAGACGATACCTGCAACCACACCCGCAGCGGCGGGACTGGCCAGACCGATGAAGTAGCGCTTGTCCGCGGTGCCGACCTGGGTGTTGAAGCGCGCGAGACGCAAAGCCGCGCCCGCCACATAGATGAAGGCGACCATCCAGCCAACCTTGCCCATGTCACCCAGGGCCCAGCCGAAGGCCAGCAATGCCGGCGCCACACCAAAGGCAACCATGTCCGACAGCGAGTCATACTCGGCACCAAAGGCGCTCTGGGTATTGGTCATGCGCGCAACGCGACCATCAAGGCCGTCGAGTACCATCGCGACGAAAATGGCGATGGCCGCAAACGCAAAGTACTTGCTCGCATTGGCGGAGTCGCCGGCACTCAAGGCTGCCTGGGCGCTCATCGAGTTGATGATGGAATAGAACCCTGCGAACAGGTTCGCAGTGGTGAACAGATTCGGCAGAAGATAGATACCACGATGCCGGACTTTACGACCTTCAGCGTCATGCCCTTCCTCGACATGTTCATCGATGGGCAGCAGGCTTTCGGCGTCAGAAGCCTGGTTTGGCTCTTCGGGGCGTTCGCTCATGGACATTACCTTGCAACGGGGTGGAAAGTCTGGACAGGTGTCTGGGACGACGGTTCGGCCGCAAACGATGCAGCTTTATACCAGAACCGGCCTCCCAAACGAAAAAACGCGGCCTAAGCCGCGTTTTTCGTACAAGGGCGTGACTTAGTTTTTAGCTTTGTCGACGATCTTGTTGGCACCGATCCACGGCATCATGGAGCGCAGTTGCTCGCCGATGATTTCGATACCGTGAGCGGCGTTGTTACGACGCTTGGCGGTCATCGAAGGATAGCCGGTAGCGCCTTCGCTGATGAACATCTTGGCGTATTCGCCGTCCTGAATACGTTTCAGGGCGTTGCGCATGGCCTGACGGGATTCGGCGTTGATGACTTCAGGGCCGGTCACGTACTCGCCGTATTCGGCGTTGTTGGAGATCGAGTAGTTCATGTTGGCGATACCGCCTTCGTACATGAGGTCAACGATCAGTTTCAGTTCGTGCAGGCACTCGAAGTAGGCCATTTCCGGCGCGTAGCCAGCTTCAACCAGGGTTTCGAAACCGGCCTTGACCAGCTCAACGGTACCGCCGCACAGAACGGCTTGTTCGCCGAACAGGTCGGTTTCGGTCTCGTCCTTGAAGGTGGTTTCGATGATGCCGGTACGACCGCCACCGACGCCAGCAGCGTAGGACAGAGCGACGTTCTTGGCATTGCCCGAGGCGTCCTGGTAGATCGCGATCAGGTCAGGGATACCGCCACCCTTCACGAACTCGGAACGTACAGTGTGGCCTGGAGCCTTCGGCGCGATCATG
The DNA here is from genome assembly GCF_056402155.1 of Pseudomonas sp. P4_C1. Classification (NCBI taxonomy): domain Bacteria; kingdom Pseudomonadati; phylum Pseudomonadota; class Gammaproteobacteria; order Pseudomonadales; family Pseudomonadaceae; genus Pseudomonas; species Pseudomonas sp. P4_C1. Next base: position 25,603 of record NZ_JBFUHY010000064.1, on the reverse strand, counting down.
ATCACGTCGAGGTCAGCGCGCGGCACAACCTGGTTGTAGTGGATCGCGAAGCCGTGGGAGAAGGCCAGGGTGGCGCCTTTCTTGATGTTCGGCTCGATTTCGTTCTTGTACAGGGAGGACTGGAATTCGTCCGGGGTCAGGATCATGACCAGGTCGGCAGCTGCAACTGCAGAAGCAACATCGGTCACTTTCAGGCCGTGGGCTTCAGCCTTGGCAACGGTAGCCGAACCTTTACGCAGGCCGACAGTCACGTCAACGCCGGAATCTTTCAGGTTGCACGCTTGAGCGTGCCCCTGGGAACCGTAACCGATGATGGCAACTTTCTTGCCCTGGATGATCGACAGGTCGCAGTCTTTATCGTAGAAAACTTTCATGAATTTCCCCTATATCAGGCCGTTCAGGCCGTTCGCTAATTTGGTTTAGATGCTGAGTACTTTGTCGCCGCGGGCAATGCCGGTCACGCCGCTACGGACGGTTTMCAGAATCGATGCAGTGCCAATGGACTGAATGAAGCTGTCGAGCTTGTCGCTGGTACCGGTCAGTTGAACGGTATACACGCTGGCGCTGACATCGACGATCTGTCCACGGTAAATATCGGTAGTGCGCTTGATCTCGGCGCGCTGGGCGCCGGTGGCCTTGACCTTGACCAGCATCAGTTCGCGCTCGATGTGAGYACTCTCCGACAGGTCGACCAGCTTTACCACTTCGATCAGCTTGTTCAGGTTCTTGGTGATCTGCTCGATGACCTCATCGTGACCAACGGTGGTCAGCGTCAGACGCGACAGGGTCGGGTCTTCGGTTGGGGCCACGGTCAGGCTTTCGATGTTGTAGTTGCGCTGCGAGAACAGGCCGACTACACGAGACAGAGCGCCGGGTTCGTTTTCCAGAAGCAGGGAAATAATGTGCCGCATGATTAGGTACGCTCCGTCTTGCTCAGCCACATATCGCGCATGGAGCCGTCTTTGATCTGCATCGGGTAGACGTGCTCGCTGGTATCGACCGAAATATCGATCACCACCAGGCGATCTTTCATGGCGAACGCTTCTTCCATCTTCGACTTCAAATCTTTCGAATCGGTGATGCGCACACCAACGTGACCATAAGCCTCCGCCAGCTTGACGAAATCAGGCAGCGATTCCATGTAGGAATGAGAGTGACGGCTGCCATAGCTCATGTCCTGCCACTGGCGAACCATGCCCAACACACCGTTGTTCAGGATGACGATTTTTACCGGCAAACCGTATTGCAGGCAGGTCGACAGTTCCTGAATGTTCATCTGGATGCTGCCTTCGCCCGTAACGCAGACGACATCATCATCCGGAAAGCTCAACTTGATGCCCATGGCTGCCGGAAAACCGAAGCCCATCGTGCCCAGACCACCAGAGTTGATCCAGCGGTTCGGCTTGTTGAACTTGTAGTACTGCGCCGCGAACATTTGATGCTGACCCACATCGGAAGCTACAAAGGCATCCCCCCTGGTCACTTCGCACAGGGTTTCGATCACGGTCTGCGGCTTGATGACGCTGCCGTCACCCTTGTCATAAGGGAACAGGCCGCGATCACCACGCCACTCATCAACCTGCTTCCACCAGCTGGCAACGGACTCCTTGTTCGGGGTCTCGCCGATTTCCTTGAGGATCGCGACCATTTCGGTCAGGACACTCTCGACCGGACCAACGATAGGCACATCGGCCTTGATAGTCTTGGAGATCGAAGCCGGGTCGATGTCGATGTGAATGATCTTGGCATTCGGGCAGAATTTCGAGGCACCGTTGATGACACGGTCGTCGAAACGCGCGCCGACAGCGAGGATCACGTCAGCATGGTGCATCGCCAGGTTGGCGGTGTAGCTGCCGTGCATGCCGAGCATGCCGATGAACTGACGATCGGTGCCAGGGTAGCCACCAAGGCCCATCAGAGTATTGGTCACTGGCAGGTTGAGCATCTTCGCCAGTTCGGTCAGTGGTGCGGAACCACCGCCGAGGATCACGCCGCCGCCCGAGTACAAGACTGGGCGCTTGGCCGCCAGGAGCATTTCTGCCGCCTTGCGGATTTGACCGGAGTGACCACGAACAGCTGGGCTGTAGGAACGCAGCTTGGCTTTTTTCGGGAAGACGTATTCGAACTTCTCGGCCGGGTTGGTCATGTCTTTCGGGATATCGACAACGACCGGACCAGGACGACCGGATTGCGCCAGGTAGAAGGCTTTCTTCATGACTTCCGGAATTTCCGACGCGTGCTTGATCATGAAGCTGTGTTTCACGATCGGCCGGGAGATACCGATCATGTCGGTTTCCTGGAATGCGTCAGTGCCAACCATATTGCTCGGCACCTGGCCGGAAATGACCACCATTGGAATGGAGTCCATGTACGCCGTGGCAATACCGGTGATGGCGTTGGTCGCACCCGGCCCGGAAGTCACCAGTACCACACCGGCTTTACCGGTGGCACGGGCGTAGCCGTCAGCCATATGGGTAGCCGCTTGCTCGTGACGAACCAGGATGTGGGTCACTTCCGGTTCTTTGAACAGGGCATCGTAGACATGAAGAAGAGCACCACCCGGGTACCCGTAGATATATTTGACGCCTTCGTCACGCAAAAAGCGGACGAGCATCTCACCGCCAGATAAAAGCTCCACGTTGCTCACCTCTAAAACGCCAGAATACCGCCCACGAAAAATGGGACGGGTCTTAATAGGTTTACTTCTCGGCAGAGCATGAGCGACGGTGGTCGCCGACTACGTCAGCACTGACTGAGCAAGTATTGGGATCGTCCCAAGTGTTGCGGGCCTTTCCCACCCAGCGCGAGGTAACGCGTTGCGGGTGTAACAGGTCGACGCGGATATGCGCCTCATGATCTGCCGAGAGGGTCTGCTTCTGGCAGTCCCTGTACAGCGGACTTTGGATTCTTCTGTTTCGCCCTTCGCAAGTCAAGTCGTCTATGTGCTTTATTCTAGTAAGCGCATGAGAACGCAAGAAAAAACCTCTAATTCAACCGTGTGTTAGCTTCGATTGCGCAACTTTTGGCAAAAAATTGGCACGCGCATGCACTTACCTTGCAATGGCCGACAAAATAGAGAGAGATTGTGGACAACTGCCAGCGGACGCTGGCAGCTTCTGGCTCAGCGAGACGCTGTGATCAACTGATCAAACTGTTTGAGCAATACCTGCAACTCCCGATCCTTGCCCTGGACATTGCGTCCGGCAAAGACCATTTCAGCCATTTCCTGAATGCCCGAAGCATTGGGTAGCGGTAAATCCTGCTCAAGGATCATCTTCATGCGCGGCAGGAAGATCCATTGCAGCCATTGCTCGAAATCCAGTGTATCGACCGAAAACGGCTCGACACTGGAAAGCGCTTCGACAGATGGCGAAACTTCATCCCACCACCCTTGCACTCRCAACTCGCGTTCGATCAACAACAGTTGATCGGCGATTTTCAGAAAGCGCGCATCCATCACAGCGTTACCTTGGCCTTCTGACGTGCCAATGCCGCGCCCTGGGAGTCACCCTGTTTTTCACGCGCCTGGGAAATCAGGCCCCACAGGTTGGCCTGAAGGGCAGGACGGCCATTGGCAAAGGTCAGCCCACGGCGAGCGAACTGCTCGGCCTGAGCTGCGTCACCTTGAGCCATGCGCACCTGCGCCAGACGGTAAAGCACCTGCGGCTCACGCGGCGCAACACGCTGGGCGCGTTCGAGGCTGGAGGAGGCACCGTTGAGATCACCGCCCGCCTGTTGCTGTTGAGCTGTGGTCAGCAAGGCCAATACCGGGCCGTCCAGTTGCTCGTCGGCAGACAGTCCGCCCGAACTGGCCGACGGAATCCCGCTTGGCGACGACGGCATGCTGTAGCTGCCCTGATTGATCGGCGCCGACTGGACCGGCGACGTGTCGATAGGCCCCGGCGTGATCGGACCCGGGGTGATCGGTGTGGTGCTGATCGGCGTCGAAGTCGTTGCCGCGCCTGGCACCATCACCACTACGCCGCTGTCACCTTGCGGTATCGCCTGGGTCTGCGACTGACCTTGCGCAGGGCGCTTGACGGTCGTCTGGCGGAAGCCGCCATTGGCCGAGATCCGCTCACTATTGGACACGGCGGTGCCGGAATCCACGACCGGAATCGAACCGCGTTGTACGGTGGAGCAACCGCTGAGCAAAGCTACGGCGGCAATCGCTGGAATCAACCACTTGTTCACTTGAAACCCTCTTTGCTTAATTCATCCAGCCCTTGACCCAATCCATCACCGACTCAGCAGGGTTTTCACCACCACAAGCGGCGCCGGGAGGCGGTTCGCTGCCGCGAATATACGGCATCTGCACGGCACCAGGGCAACCAGCGTCAGAACCTTGCCCGGTTCGCGAGTCAACCCAGGCCTGAACGATATTATCCGGTTGCGGCATGTCCAGCGGCAACGGGTCGGCCTTGCGCATGAAGCTGGTCCAGACCTGCAAGGCCCCGGTGGCGCCGGTGAATGGCGTCTTGCCGTTGTCATCGCGACCCAGCCAGACCACCGCCAGCAAGTCCTGGCTGAAACCGGCAAACCAACTGTCCCGCGAGTCGTTACTGGTGCCGGTTTTACCCGCCAGGGTCAGGGTCCTTGGCAACACGCTGTAAACCGAGCTGCCGGTGCCTTCACGCATCACCCGCTGCATGGCGCTCTGGATCAGGTAAATGGAGGCAGGATCGAAACGTTGCTGAATCTGGAACGGATAACGCTTGAGCGGCTCGCCCTCGGCAGTCAGCACGCTTCGAATCCCGCGCATTGGCGTATTGAAGCCGCCGTTGGCGAGGGTCTGGTACATGGTTGCCACTTCGATGGGCGTCATGCCGCCCGCGCCGAGCAGCATCGACGGGAAGGCCGGGAACTCACGAGACACCCCCAGGCGCTCCACCGTTTTCAGGACGTTCGGCACACCGACCGCCAAACCAAGCCGCGCGGTCGACAGGTTGTAGGAATGCGCCAGGCCTTGATAGAGGAAGACCGTACCGTGGGAGCGACGATCGTAGTTCTGCGGCTTCCAGACCTGACCGTCCGCCCCCTTGACCGAGAAGGATTCGTCCGACAGCCAGCTGGTCAATGTGTACTGGCTTGGTTTCTCCAGCGCAGTCAGATACACCGCCGGCTTGATCAGCGAGCCGATTGGCCGCACAGCGTCCAGCGCCCGGTTGAACCCGGCAAAACTGGCCTGGCGACTGCCGATCATGGCCTGCACCTCACCGGTCTCCGGGTTGGTCACGACCATTGCCGCTTCAACGTCATCGGAACCCTTGCGCCCCGCCAGACGCTTGAAGGTGTCGTTGACCGACGCTTCAGCCTTCATCTGCAGGATCGGGTCGAAACTGGTGAAGATGCGCAGACCTTCTTCGGTCAAGTCTTCGTCGCGATAGTCTTGGCGCAACTGACGCTTGACCAGATCGAGGAAGCCAGGGAACGAGCTGTCCGCCAGACTGCCGCGCTTGGTCACGCCCAGTGGCATTTTCTTCGCTGCCTCAACCTGCTCGGCAGTCGCGACGCCCTGCTCTTGCAGCACATCGAGTACCAGGTTGCGCCGTTCAAGGGCACGCTCCGGATAACGACGCGGGTTATAGGCAGAAGGCCCTTTGACCATGCCCACCAGCAGTGCGACTTGATGTAGCTTGAGCTCGGCCAGCGGCTGGCTGAAAAAGAACTGGCTGGCCAGACCGAAACCGTGCACCGCGCGCTGGCCGTCCTGCCCGATGAACACTTCGTTGAGGTAAGCCTCAAGGATTTCGGGCTTGTCGTAATGCACCTCAAGCAGCAGCGCCATCATCGCTTCGGTGAGTTTGCGGCTCAGGCTGCGTTCGTTGGTCAGGTAGAAGTTTTTCACCAACTGCTGAGTCAGGGTACTGCCACCCTGACGCATGCGACCGGACGAACCGTTGACCCAGATAGCACGGGCGATCGACTTCGGCGAAACGCCAAAGTGATGGTAAAAATCACGATCCTCGACCGCCACCAGGGTGTCGAGCAAATACGGCGGCACCTGATCGATCTTGATCAGGATCCGGTCTTCGAGGTTTTTCGGGTACAAGCCACCGATCAACAGTGGTTCCAGACGCACCACCGAAAGCGTCGAACCTTTGGCGCCCGACAATTCAGCCACGTAATCGCCGGAGAAACGCACCCGTACCGGTTGCGCTTGTTCCATACCTTCGTAGAACTGGAAGCCACGGGTATTCAGATCAACGGTATTGCCGTTGACCGACGCCACCCCCGGACCATTGGCCACGCTTTCACGGCGATAGCCCAGGGCATCGAGTTCGGTCAGAAAATCATCCCTGCTCAGCTTTTGTCCGACAAACAGCTCGAGCGGACGCGCGTAAACCTTGGCCGGAATGGTCCAGCGCTTGCCGGAGAACTTCTCCTGGACGATTGCATCAAGGTAAACGGCGAATCCGGCCAGCACCACAAGGGCGACCAGACTGAGTTTAATGGCCCAGCCCAGCCACGGGCGCAGGCCCCTGGAGGGTGGTTTTTTCGGGGTGCGGGGAGTTCGAGTACGAGTCATGGCGGCGGATTATACGCACTTTATTCATCCTCAACAGGAGCGCTCCGAGGTTTGCGTCAAGCGGACTTGCAGCCATAATGACGGCCTTGAATTTCCCAGACTCTGAAGGATCGCCTGTGAGCCAGTCCCTGATCGCTGCCCTGCAAAACCCTGCCCTCTACCCGCACCCTGTAGACGGATTCCAGGTCATCGAGACCCATATTTCCTGGGTACTGCTCACTGGTCCCTATGCCTATAAAGTGAAGAAGCCGGTCAATTTCGGCTTTCTCGACTTCACCAGCCTTGAGGCTCGCGAACACTTTTGCGCCGAAGAACTGCGCCTGAACCAGCGTCTGACCGACGATTTGTACCTCGAAGTGCTGSCCGTCACCGGCAGTGCCGAGGCTCCGCAACTGGGGGGTGAAGGCCCGGCCATTGAATATGTACTGAAGATGCGCCAGTTCCCGCAAAACGGCTTGCTCAGCACCCTTCAAGCCAATGGCGAACTGACCACCGCGCACATCGACGAGATGGCCGAGCAAATCGCCCGCTTCCACCTCAGCGCACCGAAAGTGCCGGCCGGGCACGAAGCTGGYACYCCGGACAGCGTCATGGCGCCGGTGCGGCAGAACTTCGAACAGATTCGTCCGTTCCTCAGCGACAAAGCCGATCTGCTGCAACTCGACGCCCTGCAAGCCTGGGCCGAAAGCAGCTTCGAACGCCTCAAACCGTTGTTCGCCCAGCGCAAGGCCGAAGGCTTCATTCGTGAATGCCACGGTGATATCCACTTGGGTAACGCAACCGTGATCGACGGCAAGGTCGTGATCTTCGACTGCATCGAATTCAACGAACCGTTTCGCTTTACCGACGTTTATGCCGACACCGGCTTCCTGGCGATGGACCTGGAAGATCGCGGCCTGAAGTGCCTGGCGCGCCGTTTCATCAGCCAGTACCTGGAGCTGACCGGTGACTATCGCGGCCTCGAACTGCTGAACTTCTATAAAGCCTACCGCGCACTGGTTCGCGCCAAGGTTGCCCTGTTCAGCATGCCGGCCGACGCCACTGCGGTGCAACGCGCCACAACCCTGCGCCAGTACCGCAACTACGCCAACCTGGCGGAAAGCTACAGCACCATTCCTTCGCGTTTCATGGCCATTACCCACGGTGTTTCCGCCGTCGGCAAGAGCCATGTCGCCATGCGTCTGGTCGAAGCCCTGGGCGCGATTCGCCTGCGCTCCGATGTCGAACGCAAACGTCTGTTTGGCGAGCAAACCGTCGAGAATGACGTACAGGCCGGCATCTATAGTGCCGACGCCAGCGCGGCGACCTATGCCCGCCTGCATGAAATCGCCGACATCATCCTGCGTGCGGGCTTCCCGGTGGTGGTCGACGCCACTTACCTCAAGCGTGATCAGCGTGAGAGTGCCGCGAAGGTTGCCGAAGCCACAGGCGCACCCTTCCTGATCCTCGATTGCAATGCGCCACAGGCCGTGATCGAGAGTTGGCTGGCCGTGCGTCAGGCAGACAAGAAAGACCCGTCCGATGCCACCCTGGCTGTTATCGCAGCCCAGCAAGCCAGCCGTGAAGCGCTGACGCCCGCAGAAATCCTCTGCAGCAAGCGCGTCCAGACCAATGAAAGCGGGACGCTCGATACCGTTGTCGCGCAAATTCGCCAGCGCCTGCCAGGCCTGTAAGAAACTATTTCAGTCGTGAGGCCCGCACTGGCTTCACGACTGTCAAATAGTGGCACTATACTGGCGTCATAAAACCATCAGGTGATGCGACATGAGCCAGCCGAAACTTCTCGACACACCGCTTTATGCCCTGCTGCACAAAGACGACATCAGAGGCTTCAACAGTGAACGTCCCAAGGATGGCCCCATCGACATGGCGGGTGGAGATTTCCGAGGGCTGGACCTGCGCGAACTGAATGCCGACGGTGTGGATTTCAGCAACGCCTACTTCCGTTCCGCCGACTTGCGCGGCATTGATTTCAGCAAAGCGAACCTGGAAGGCGCGAGCCTGGCCCACGCGCAAATCTCCGGAGCCTACTTTCCCGTGGAACTCAGCGCTGACGAAATCCTGATGTCGATGAACTTCGGCACGCGATTGCGTTATCGCACTCGCTGACCACGTCGCTGACTGACACGTCCAGCGCCCCTCGCTGCGCTGGACTGAGGGTTGCTCACCCGTAATTCCTGATTATTCCCCACTTCTTCCTCCCGCGTTCGCGGACATTTCACACTCTGCCAATACTCGTTTCTTAGAAGCGTTTGCGTCGAAAACGAGCAAACAATCACGCGTTTCCTACTGATGGCTACACTCCTCAGAAGATTGCCCACGCTCTCCATTCGGCCATCGCAAGGAGGCTTGATGAATGATGAACTGCAACACCTGAAGAATCTTGGCAAGACGTCAGCGCAATGGCTGCATGCCGTGGGCATCCATAGCGCGTCGGACTTGCGTCGCCTCGGGGCGGTGGATGCTTATCGGGCCGTGCGCACGCGCGGTTTTCGGGCGTCCAAGGTGTTGTTGTACGCAATTGAAGGCGCCCTGATGGACGTTCACTGGAACGACATTCCTGCCGAGCGCAAGGAAGCGCTGAACAAACAACTGGAAGCCATCTCTACACGCCACAAGATTTGATCCGACAAATATTTCTGAAGCTTTGCAACCTGAAACCCAATGATTACGGGGCCTGCAGACGCAAATCCGGAAAATCGCAAAGAATTCGAAAAACAGCGATTGACTTGGTAATGAGAATCGATATGATTATCACAACTGGTCGCGAGACTGGTCGATATTCTGAAAAGCCCTTGGTTCGGACTCTCGGATTATCTCCTCATCAGGCTAATCACGGTTATTTGACCCGGCTCTTGCCGGGTCTTTTTTTGCCTGAGGAAAAGTACCGACAGGGTCAGGCGCAGCTTCCTTCAAAGGATTCCACGGGCGAGGCAGCCATTTGATAGCATTCAACCCTCAAGCTTGGACATATCCGGTCACGAGCAGCGGGACCGAGGACAGACATGAAGTTGCTTTGCGCAGGTGCCGAGCTGGTCAATGACAGCAGCCGCGGGTTCGACATCGACGGCCAAAAGTTTTTTGCGGTGCGCCGTAGCGGGCAGGTTTATGTCTACATCAATCGCTGCCCGCACCGGGGCGTTGCCCTTGAGTGGCATCCCGACCAGTTTCTCGACCCCAGCAACAGCCTGATCCAGTGCGCCACCCATGGCGCACTGTTCCTGATCGAAGACGGTGAATGCGTCGCCGGCCCTTGCGCGGGGCAAGCCTTGACCGGCGTGGCCTGCCGCGAGGATGAACAGGGGATCTGGATCAGCCTTTAACCACCCGGTAACACGTCCAGACGCCGGTCGACCAACATTTCTTCGTGGCTCAACCGCACACCGTAAGCCAATACCTCGACCCCGCAGGCGATAGCCTCACGCAAGGCCTGAGCATAAGCCGCATCGATTTCCTGCGCCGGACGCACGGCCTCGATGTCGGTCAGGCAAACACAGTACAACTGCACCGCGCGAATACCGTCCCTGGCCAAATGCGCCAGCTCCCGCAGATGCTTGGCGCCACGCTGGGTGACCGCATCGGGAAACGCCGCCACCGCCGTACCGTCGAAGCCCAGGGTCACGCTTTTGACTTCGACGTAGGCAGGCCCTTCGGGGTAATCGAGGCGGAAATCGATACGACTGTTTTCCTGACCATAAGCCACTTCGCGCTTGAGCCCGGTAAAACCGTTCAGTTCGGTGATGACGCCCGCTCGCAGCGCCTCTTCGATCAAACCATTGGCGCGGGCGGTGTTCACGCAAAACAGCCGCCCTTGCGGGGTTTCACCGACCTCCCAGGTGCCTGGCAACTTGCGTTTCGGGTCGTTTGAGCGACTGAACCAGACCTGCCCGCCTTCGACCTGACAATTGAGCATCGAGCCAGTGTTCGGGCAGTGAATGGTCAGCAATTCGCCGCCAACGGTTTCGATATCGGCAAGAAAACGCTTGTAACGTCGGATCAGGCGCCCTTCTTCAAGGGGAGGATGAAAACGCATCAGCCTTGCCAGCTCCGCAACCCACGGGCAATTCGCTCGACCGCCTCCTGCAAACGCTCGAGATTTTGCGTATAGGCGAACCGCACATGATGCCCGGCCTGATAACGCCCGAAATCCAGCCCCGGGGTGAATGCCACATGTTCGGTTTCGAGAAAATGTTTACAGAACGCGAAGGCATCGCCACCGAACTTGCTGATATCGGCGTACAAGTAGAAAGCCCCTTCCGGCTCCACGGCAATGCCGAAGCCCAATTCACGCAAGGCCGGCAGCAGGTAATCCCGACGCCGGCCAAATTCTGCGCGGCGCTCTTCCAGAATGCTGATGGTTGCCGGTTCGAAACAAGCCAGTGCAGCGTACTGCGCCATGCTTGGAGCGCTGATGTAGAGATTCTGGGCGAGCTTTTCCAGCTCACCGACGGCCGCGTCGGGGGCCACCAGCCATCCCAGCCGCCAACCGGTCATCCCGAAGTACTTCGAAAAACTGTTCAGAACGAATGCACTGTCGTCGACTTCCAGCACGCTGGCCGCATCGGTGCCGTAGGTCAGGCCATGATAAATCTCGTCGACCACCAGATGACCGTGGCGTGCCTTGATCGCGACAGACAGCTTCGCCAGCTCGTCGCGGGTCAGGATCGTGCCGGTCGGATTGGCCGGCGACGCGACCAATGCACCGACGCTGTCGTGGTCCCAATGACGCTCGATCAGGCCAGGCGTCAATTGATAACGCACATCCGGACCGACTGGCACCAACTGTGCCGCGCCTTCGACCAATCGCAGGAAATGCCGGTTACACGGGTAGCCCGGGTCCGCCAGCAGCCAGTGTTTACCGGGGTCGACCAGCAAAGCGCTGGCCAGCAGCAGCGCGCCGGAGCCGCCCGGCGTGATGAGGATGCGCCGCGGGTCGATGTTCAAACCGTAACGCTGCTGATAAAAGCCCGAAATGGCCTCACGCAGCTCCGGGATGCCGCGCGCGGCGGTGTAGCGGGTCCGCCCTGCCGTCAGGGCAGCTTGGCCGGCCTGGATGATCGGTTCGGCGGTGGTGAAGTCCGGCTCGCCGATTTCCAGGTGGATCACATCGTGGCCGGCTGCCTGCAATTCATTGGCCCGCGCCAACAGCGCCATGACATGGAAAGGTTCGATCGCGCGACTGCGGGCACTGTAGGGCTGAGCCATTGGCCTTCCTTCAACGGAGAAAAAACCGATTCTACCCAAGCGCAGGAACGAGCGAGAACCTAAAGCGGTCAGAGGCCTTGTAACCCCGATCACAAACGACTCAAGCACGCGCGCAAGGTTTGACTAAAATCAATAATTGAGCAGGGTTCCAGAGCCACCAGACAACGGTTTGTCATCATTTGCAAGCAGCATGTGCCGCGAGCTCGACATCCGGGAGTAGCGCGGCCCGAGTTGATCTGGTAAGTTCGCCCGCTTGCAGCCGCAGGGCCGGCAAGTGCCGGTGATGGAGCAATCCTGCGCAGATGGATTACAAGAGTAGAGGCGGTCTATTTCATGTCCACCCAAGCAAAGCAGCAAAACCAGGCGATCAGCGGCTTCGAGCCCTATGTTCAGAAAGCCGGTGAAGAATACATGGGCGAGCCCATGCGCAAGCACTTCACCAAGGTCCTGAATCAGTGGAAAAAAGAGCTGATGGAAGGTGTCGACAAGACCGTGGACCACATGAAGGACGAAGCGGCCAACTTTCCTGATCCGGCAGACCGTGCCAGCCAGGAAGAGGAATTCGCCCTCGAACTGCGTGCCCGCGATCGTGAACGCAAGTTGATCAAGAAGATCGACAAGACACTTCAGCTGATCGAAGACGAAGAGTACGGCTGGTGTGAATCCTGCGGCATCGAGATCGGCGTCAAGCGCCTCGAAGCGCGTCCTACCGCCGACCTGTGCATCGACTGCAAGACCCTGGCGGAAATCAAGGAAAAGCAAGTCGGCAAATAATTTGCGACTTGAACGAAGAACGGAGCGTGCGAACGCTCCGTTTTTGTTTCTGATGTTTTTTTGGCTTTAAATGCATCCATGACCGCCAACACCCCCTACATCGGGCGCTTCGCCCCCACCCCCAGCGGCCACCTGCACTTCGGCTCGCTGGTCGCCGCACTGGCCTCGTACCTCGACGCACGCTCAGTCGGCGGACGCTGGCTGATGCGCATGGAAGACCTTGATCCGCCCCGCGAGGAACCCGGCGCCCAGGCGGCCATTCTCAAGGCTCTGGAAAGCYATGGCTTCGAGTGGGATGGCGATCTGGTTCGTCAAAGCGAGCGGCACGATGCCTACGCCGAGGTGCTCGATCGCCTGTTCAATCACGGCCTGGCCTACGCCTGCACCTGTTCGCGCAAACAGCTGGAGCCCTATCACGGGATTTATCCGGGGCTGTGCCGCAATGCCGGCCATGGCACCGACGATGCCGCCATCCGCCTGCGTGTTCCGGAGCTGGAGTACCACTTCATCGACCGGGTGCAAGGCGAATACCGTCAGCATCTGGGCCGGGAAGTCGGCGACTTCGTGATTCGCCGCCGCGATGGCCTCTACGCCTATCAATTGGCCGTGGTCCTGGACGATGCCTGGCAGGGCATCACCGATATTGTTCGAGGTGCCGACCTGCTGGACTCCACGCCCCGCCAGCTCTACCTGCAAGAGTTGCTCGGCCTGCCGCAGCCGCGTTATCTGCATATCCCGCTGATTACCCAGCCCGATGGCAATAAACTCGGTAAATCCTATCGTTCGCCGCCGTTGACCGAGGATCAGGCAACGCCCCTGTTGCTGCGGGCGCTGCGCGCGCTGGGACAGAACCCGGGAACCGAACTGGCGTACGCCACGCCACGGGAAGTGCTGAACTGGGGCATTGCCCACTGGGATGCCGCGTTGATCCCGCGCACACTGAGCCTGCCCGAGGCACAGCTATTGTGATCGCACTTGCAGTGGCGCGCCCATCCGTTACCATCGCCGCACGTTTTCGGGCACGCGCATAAAAAAGAGAGGCCGGGATGTACATCTATCGCTTGGTCCTGCTTTTGGTAGTGGGGATTTACCTGTTTTCCCCGGCCATCATGGATTGGTGGATCGACGCCACTGGCGCCTGGTATCGCCCGTATCTGCTCTGGCTGATTCTGATCGTCGTGACCTTCATCCTGCAGAGCCAAAAAGATGCCGATGAGCTTTAGCCTGACCCAGATGATCCTGATCAGCGCCGCGTACCTGGCGGTGCTGTTCGGTGTGGCCTGGATCAGTGAACGGGGCATGATCCCCAGGGCGATCATTCGCCACCCGCTGACCTACACCCTGTCACTGGGCGTCTACGCCAGTGCCTGGGCGTTTTACGGCACCGTGGGCCTGGCCTATCAGTACGGCTACGGCTTTCTGTCCAGCTACCTGGGCGTTTCCGGGGCATTTCTGCTGGCGCCGGTGTTGCTCTACCCGATCCTGAAGATCACCCGTACCTATCAACTGTCGTCTTTGGCCGACCTGTTTGCCTTCCGCTTCCGCAGCACCTGGGCCGGAGCGCTGACCACGATCTTCATGCTGGTCGGTGTATTGCCGTTGCTGGCCTTGCAGATTCAGGCGGTCGCCGACTCCATCGGTATCCTCACTCGCGAGCCGGTGCAGAATCGCGTGGCCCTGAGCTTCTGCGCATTGATTACGCTGTTCACGATTTTCTTCGGCTCCCGCCACATCGCCACCCGCGAAAAGCATGAAGGCCTGGTGTTCGCGATTGCGTTCGAATCGGTGATCAAGCTGATCGCCCTCGGCGGTGTCGGACTGTATGCGCTTTACGGCGTGTTCGACGGCCCGCAACAGCTTGAGCTGTGGCTGCTGCAAAACCAGACCGCCCTCGCCGCCCTCCACACGCCTTTGCAGGAAGGCCCGTGGCGTACGCTGTTGCTGGTGTTCTTCGCCTCGGCCATCGTGATGCCGCACATGTATCACATGACCTTTACCGAGAACCTCAACCCGCGTTCGCTGGTCAGTGCGAGCTGGGGCCTGCCGCTGTTCCTGCTGCTGATGAGCCTGGCGGTGCCGCTGATTCTCTGGGCCGGACTGAAGCTCGGCGCTACCACCAATCCGGAATACTTCACCCTGGGCATCGGTATCGCCGCCAACAGCAAGGCGCTGGCGTTGCTGGCGTATGTCGGCGGGCTGTCCGCTGCCAGCGGCCTGATCATCGTCACCACGCTGGCGCTGTCCGGGATGGCCTTGAACCACCTGGTGCTGCCGCTGTATCAACCACCGGCCGAAGGCAACATCTACCGCTGGCTGAAGTGGACCCGCCGGGCACTGATCGTCGCGATCATCATGGCCGGCTACGGCTTCTACCTGATGCTCGGTGCCGACCAGGACCTGGCCAACCTCGGCATTGTCGCGTTCGTCGCCACGTTGCAGTTCCTGCCGGGCGTGCTCTCGGTCCTGTATTGGCCGACCGCCAACCGTCGCGGCTTCATCGCCGGTTTGCTGGCGGGAATCCTGGTGTGGCTGGTGACCATGTTGTTGCCGCTGGTCGGCAACCTGCAAGGCTTCTACATTCCGCTGCTGAACATGATCTACGTGCTGGACGACACCAGCTGGCACATGGCGGCAATTGCCTCGCTGGCGGCCAACGTGCTGATGTTCACCCTGATCTCGCTGTTCACCAATGCCAGCACCGAAGAGGCCAGCGCAGCCGAAGCCTGTGCCGTGGATAACGTGCGCCGCCCGCAACGCCGGGAACTGCACGCCGCCTCGCCCCAGGAGTTCGCTACACAGCTGGCAAAACCCTTGGGTGCCAAGGCTGCGCAGAAAGAAGTGGAACAGGCCCTGCGCGATCTCTATCTGCCCTTCGACGAGCGTCGACCGTATGCCCTGCGCCGCTTGCGTGACCGCATCGAGGCCAACCTCTCCGGCCTGATGGGCCCGAGTGTGGCCCAGGACATGGTCGAAACCTTCTTGCCCTACAAGGCCGGCGGCGAAAACTACGTCACCGAAGACATTCACTTCATCGAAAGTCGTCTCGAGGATTACCACTCGCGCCTGACCGGCCTGGCCGCCGAACTCGATGCCCTGCGCCGCTATCACCGCCAAACCCTGCAGGAATTGCCGATGGGCGTTTGCTCGCTGGCCAAGGACCAGGAAATCCTCATGTGGAACAAGGCCATGGAGGAACTCACCGGCATCGCCGCGCAGCGCGTGGTCGGTTCGCGACTGAGCACCATTGCCGATCCATGGAAAGAACTGCTGCAAGGCTTCATCAATCTGCCGGACGAACACTTGCACAAGCAACACCTGGCCCTCGACGGCCAGACCCGCTGGCTGAACCTGCACAAAGCGGCGATCGACGAACCCCTGGCACCAGGCAACAGTGGCCTGGTGCTGCTGGTGGAAGACTTGACCGAAACCCAGATGCTCGAGGACAAACTGGTGCACTCCGAGCGTCTGGCCAGCATCGGTCGACTGGCGGCCGGCGTGGCCCATGAAATCGGCAACCCGATCACCGGTATCGCGTGCCTGGCGCAGAACCTGCGCGAAGAACGTGAAGAAGACGGCGAGCTGAAGGAAATCAGCGGCCAGATCCTCGAGCAGACCAAACGCGTGTCGCGCATCGTCCAGTCGCTGATGAGCTTTGCCCATGCCGGCAGCCATCAGCACAGCGACGAGCCCGTCTGTCTGGCCGAAGTGGCTCAGGATGCCATCGGCCTGCTGGCCCTGAACCGACGCAATTTCGAAGTGCAGTTCTACAACCTGTGCGACCCCGAACACTGGGTCGAAGGCGACCCGCAACGGCTCGCCCAGGTATTGATCAATCTGCTTTCAAACGCCCGTGACGCCTCGCCTCCCGGCAGTGCGGTACGGGTCAAGAGCGAAGCCGGCGAACACACGGTCGATCTGATCGTGGAAGACGAAGGCAGCGGTATTCCGTCGAGCATCATGGACCGATTGTTCGAACCTTTCTTCACCACCAAGGACCCTGGCGAAGGCACCGGTCTGGGCCTTGCACTGGTCTATTCCATCGTTGAAGAGCATTATGGACAAATCACCATCGACAGCCCGGCTGATGTTCAAAGCCAACGCGGCACCCGAATCAGGGTTACTTTGCCGCGTCATGTCGAAGCGACGTCCGCTGTGAACTGAGACCGTCGAGAGTATCGAATCAATGCCGCACATTTTGATCGTCGAAGACGAAACCATTATCCGCTCCGCCTTGCGCCGCCTGCTGGAACGTAACCAGTACCAGGTCAGCGAAGCCGGATCAGTGCAGGAAGCACAAGAACGCTTCACCATTCCCTCGTTCGATCTGATCATCAGTGACCTGCGCCTGCCGGGCGCGCCTGGCACGGAGCTGATCAAGCTCGCCCAGGGCACGCCGGTGCTGATCATGACCAGCTATGCCAGCCTGCGCTCGGCGGTCGATTCGATGAAAATGGGCGCGGTGGACTACATTGCCAAGCCATTCGACCATGACGAAATGCTGCAAGCCGCCGCACGAATCCTGCGTGACCGACAAACGGTACAAGCCGGCGGTGAAGCCGTTGCCGGCAAAACCGCCAACGGCGCGGCAAAATCCGGTACCGACAACAGCAACGGTGAAATCGGCATTATCGGCTCGTGCCCACCGATGCAGGACCTGTACGGCAAGATCCGCAAAGTGGCACCGACCGACTCCAACGTTCTGATCCAGGGCGAATCGGGTACCGGTAAAGAACTGGTGGCGCGTGCCCTGCACAACCTGTCCAAACGCGCCAAGGCACCGATGATTTCGGTGAACTGCGCGGCCATTCCGGAAAGCCTGATCGAGTCCGAACTGTTCGGCCACGAAAAAGGCGCATTCACCGGCGCCAGCGCCGGGCGCGCCGGCCTGGTGGAAGCGGCGGACGGCGGCACCTTGTTCCTCGACGAAATCGGTGAACTGCCACTGGAAGCCCAGGCTCGCCTGCTGCGCGTATTGCAGGAAGGCGAAATTCGTCGCGTGGGCTCGGTGCAGTCGCAAAAAGTCGATGTGCGCCTGATCGCCGCGACTCACCGCGACCTCAAGAGCCTGGCGAAGATCGGCCAGTTCCGCGAAGACTTGTATTATCGCCTCCACGTTATCGCGCTGAAGCTCCCAGCCCTGCGTGAACGCGGTGCGGACGTCAACGAAATCGCCAACGCCTTCCTGGCGCGGCAAAGTGCGCGAATCAACCGCACCGACCTGAAGTTCGCCGCGGATGCCGAGCAAGCCATTCGTCACTACTCCTGGCCGGGCAACGTTCGTGAACTGGAAAACGCCGTCGAGCGCGCCGTTATCCTGTGCGAAAGCCCGGAAATTTCCGCCGAGCTGCTGGGCATCGACATCGAACTGGGCGACCTGGAAGACGACGAGTTCATTGGCCTGCCCCCACAACAGGGCAATGGCAATGCCAGTAACAGCAACCACGAGCCGACCGAAGACCTCTCCCTGGAAGACTACTTCCAGCATTTCGTACTCGAGCATCAGGACCACATGACCGAAACCGAGCTGGCCCGCAAACTCGGGGTCAGCCGCAAATGCCTGTGGGAGCGCCGTCAGCGCCTGGGCATCCCGCGGCGCAAGACCGGGGTGGCCAGCGAAAGCTGAACCGTACCTGTCTCATGTGCGGGTAACACGTGACTTTCTGAAAAAACTGTTACCTCAGCTTTTTCACGTAACAGAAGCCGGGGCTTACGGTAACGAAGCCCCGGCTTTTTTTGGCCCTCGAAATGCCTACCGACCGGTCTAACCCCTTGTTTTATTGGGTTTCGCAAAAGTTGGCACGCACCCTGCTATATGTTTGGTACAAGAACAATAACAAGCAATGCACAAGACAATAAAAATAAGACGAATCGACTCACGCACAATAAAAACAAGACGGCGAGAGGCGCAGCTAACTGATTCTTTTGGAGAGGCGTTGTATTTGGGGCTTGCCCCACGACCAGGCCGAGAACAACAAAAAGCTGTCTTAAGACAGAGCCTGTACTGGTTGGATCGAAAGATCACTGCAATTCAGCGACCAAAGCAATCCGTTTGCTCTTGGCTCCCGATTGGGAGGGTCATGAAGGAAAGCTTCATGACGAGGGCACTCAACAAAAACAAGAAGCCCGAAACCAAAAATAAAAATAGAGCATGCAACTACTTCTTGGGGAGCTTCGGCTCCCCTTGTGGTTTCTGCGATTCCAGAATCTGCGCACCTGCTTACCGTAGGAGCGAGCTGGCTCGCGATGGTCGTGAACGATAACGCGTAAAACCAGACACCCCGCACCGCTCTTGCGCTTTTCGCGAGCAAGCTCGCTCCTACAGCTCATATCTGCTGTGTCCTACACCATCCCCCGACTAAATGCTAGAATCCCCGCCCATCATGCGGTCATTCTTCTGTTATGGCCGAATATTCCTTCAAACAGTGCATCCCATGCTGAAGAAGCTGTTCCAGTCATTCCGTTCTCCCAAGCGTCCTACGCAACACATTCGCAGCACGCCTGAAGTGCTTAACAGCGGCCAACATTCGCTGCAAAAGGCGCAATTCAGCCGTTACGCGGTGAATATCGTTGAACGCCTGCAGAGCGCCGGTTATCAGGCTTACCTGGTTGGCGGCTGCGTGCGCGACATGCTGCTGGGTATCACACCGAAAGATTTCGACGTTGCCACCAGCGCCACACCCGAGCAGGTGCGGGCCGAATTCCGTAACGCGCGAATCATCGGGCGCCGATTCAAACTGGTGCACATCCACTTCGGCCGCGAAATCATCGAAGTCGCGACCTTCCGCGCCAATCACCCGCAGAACGAAGACGAGGAAGACAGCAATCAGTCTTCGCGCAACGAAAGCGGGCGCATCTTGCGCGATAACGTCTATGGCACCCTGGAAGAGGACGCGCAACGTCGCGACTTCACCATCAATGCCTTGTATTACGATCCGGTCAGCGAACGCATCCTCGACTACGCCAACGGCGTACACGACATCCGCAATCACCTGATCCGCCTGATCGGCGATCCGACGCAACGCTACCAGGAAGACCCGGTACGGATGCTGCGGGCCGTGCGTTTCGCCGCAAAGCTGAACTTCGGCATCGAAAAACACAGCGCCCTGCCGATCCGCGGCCTGGCACCAATGCTGCGCGAGATTCCGTCGGCCCGCCTGTTCGAAGAGGTGCTCAAGCTGTTCCTCTCCGGTCATGCCGCCGATACGTTTGAAATGCTGGTCGACCTGCAGTTGTTCGATCCACTGTTCCCGGCCAGCGCCGAAGCACTGGAATACAACCCGACGTACACCCACACCCTGATCAGCGAAGCCCTGATCAACACCGACCTGCGGATCAAGCAGAACAAACCGGTCACCCCGGCTTTCCTGTTTGCAGCCCTGCTCTGGCCTGCCCTGCCGGCCCGCGTCCTGCGCCTGCAGGAGCGTGGCATGCCGCCGATTCCGGCGATGCAGGAAGCGGCGCACGAGCTGATTGCCGAACAGTGCCAGCGGATCGCGATTCCGAAGCGTTTCACCATGCCGATCCGCGAGATCTGGGACATGCAGGAACGCCTGCCGCGCCGCAGCGGCAAGCGTGCCGATCTGTTGCTGGACAATCCGCGCTTCCGTGCCGGCTACGACTTCCTGTTGCTACGCGAAAGCGCCGGCGAGCAGACCGATGGCCTGGGCGAATGGTGGACGGACTACCAGGACGCCAACGAAAGCGAGCGCCGTGACATGATTCGCGACCTCAGCGGCAAGGACGAAGGCACCGGCGCCCCGCGCAAACGCCGCCGCAGCGGTGGTTCCAAACGCAAACGCGCTGCCGGCGCCTCGAGTACCACGGGCGAGTAATCCATGGAACGCATCTACATCGGCATGGGCAGCAACCTGGCTGACCCCGCCGAACAATTGCGCAGCGCCGTCGAGGCGCTGGCGCACTTGCCGCAAACGGCGCTGGTTGGGGTTTCCGCTTTTTATCAAAGCGACTCGCTGCTACCCGGACAACCGCGCTACACCAATGCGGTGGCTGCTCTCGACAGCACGCTGGAAGCGCTGGATTTGCTCGATGCCTTGCAGGCCATCGAAAACGGCCAGGGTCGCGAGCGCCTTGAGCGCTGGGGGCCGCGCACGCTGGACCTTGACATCTTGCTGTTCGGTAATCGCCTGATCGACGAACCGCGCCTCAAGGTTCCCCATTACCATATGCAGGAACGAGCCTTCGTGTTGTATCCGCTGGCGGAACTGGCCCCTGCGGATCTGCACCTGGCCGATGGCCGGACCTTGGCCGAACTGCTCAAGGCATGCCCGTTCGTCGGCCTGGAACGCCTGCCCCAAAATTGACCAAAATCCCCTGTAGGAGCGAGCCTGCTCGCGATAGCGGTCTGTCAGCGAATGAAATGCTGACTGACACACTGCCATCGCGAGCAGGCTCGCTCCTACAGGGGATCTTGGGCCAGACACAAGATCTGCTGCTGAATCGCATCAGTTACCCCGGTAACACCCCACCCGTAACAATGCGGTAACACACGCAATTGACTTCCCTCGTTCTCCTCACGACTATAGGCGTCCCGCTGCCGCCTACACGGCGTTCAAGGGCGCAATCCAGGCCTTAAAAGCACGACAAAAGAGCGTGCGCCTGTATTTAACGAAGAATCACGCGCGTTACTCGCAGTAGTTTCCACAGCGCCTGAATGAGGAACTTTTCATGCCAGCCATCACCCTGACCACCCTGCAAGGTCTGAAGCAAAAAGGTGAAAAGATCACCATGCTGACCTGCTACGACGCGACCTTCGCCCACGCCTGCAATCAGGCTGGTGTCGAAGTGCTGCTGGTGGGCGACTCCCTCGGCATGGTTTTGCAGGGCCACGACAGCACCTTGCCTGTCACCACCTCCGAAATGGCTTACCACGTGGCTGCCGTCAAACGCGGTAACAGCGATGCCTTGATCCTCGCCGACCTGCCATTCATGGCCTACGCCACCACCGAGCAAGCCATGACCAACAGCGCGCTGTTGATGCAGGCCGGCGCGCATATGGTGAAGGTTGAAGGGGCGTTGTGGCTGGCCGATTCGATCCGCCTGCTGGCCGAACGCGGTATCCCTGTTTGCGCGCACATGGGCCTGACGCCGCAATCGGTGAACATCCTTGGCGGCTACAAGGTCCAGGGTCGCAATGAAAACCAGGCCCGGCAGATGCGTGCCGACGCGATTTCCCTGGAACAGGCTGGTGCGGCAATGTTGCTGCTCGAGTGCGTCCCGAGCGAACTGGCAGAAGAAATCACCCAGGCGGTGAAGATACCGGTGATTGGTATTGGCGCCGGCAATCGCACCGATGGCCAGGTGCTGGTTCTGCACGACATGCTGGGGCTGTCCATTACCGGCCGCTTGCCAAAATTCGTAAAAAACTTCATGACTGGCCAGACCAGCATTGAAGATGCGTTGAATGCCTACGTGACTGAAGTCAAAGCGGCGACCTTCCCTGGGATCGAACACGGATTCTCTGCATGAACACCGTAAAAACCGTACGCGAACTGCGGGCCGCCGTGGCCCGTGCCCGTAGCGAAGGCAAGCGCATCGCCTTTGTGCCAACCATGGGCAACCTGCACAGCGGCCACGTTGCCCTGGTGACCAAAGCCTCCCAACGGGCAGATTTCGTGGTTGCGAGCATTTTCGTCAATCCGCTGCAATTCGGTGCTGGCGAAGACCTCGACAAGTACCCGCGCACCCTCGCCGCCGACCAGGAAAAACTGCTCCAGGCCGGTTGCCATTTGTTGTTCGCGCCAACCGTCGAGGAGATGTATCCCGGCGGAATGACCGGCCAGACCCGCGTCAGTGTCCCGCAATTGTCCGAAGGCCTGTGCGGCGCCAGCCGGCCGGGGCATTTCGAAGGCGTGGCGACGGTTGTCAGCAAGCTGTTCAACATGGTCCAGCCGGACCTGGCGATTTTCGGCGAGAAAGACTTTCAGCAACTGGCGGTGATTCGCGCGCTGGTTCATGACCTGAACATGCCGATCCAGATCATCGGTGAGCCGACCGTACGGGCGGCCGATGGCTTGGCGCTGTCGTCGCGCAACGGCTTCCTCAACGAAGAGCAACGCGCTGTGGCACCGGTGGTCTACCGCACGCTGAAAGCGATCGGCGAGGCGATCAGGCAGGGCGAACGCGACTACCCGGCGCTGATCGGCACGCAGATCAAACAGCTCGAAACAGCCGGCCTGCGCCCTGACTATCTGGAAATTCGCCATGCCCTGACTTTGCGCCCGGCGACGGCGCAGGATCGTGACCTGGTGATTCTGGTGGCGGCGTTCCTGGGTACGACGCGGTTGATCGACAACCTGCACCTGAACCTCGACGCGCCCCTCTAGACACTAAAAAACCTGTGGGAGCGAGCCTGCTCCGGGCGGCGTTCCGACGATGGCGTACTAACAGTCACTGAAAATGCTGAATGTCATGCCCTCATCGCGAGCAAGCTCGTTCCCACAGGGGTTCTGCTGCGCCCACATATAACGCATTGCCCCCACAAACCCTTCGGGCCATTTTGCCCGCCGACCTGGGAAATACTCATGCACGCCATCATGCTCAAAGCCAAGCTGCATCGCGCCGAAGTCACCCACGCTGTACTCGATTACGAAGGCTCCTGCGCCATCGACGGTGAATGGCTGGACCTTTCCGGCATCCGCGAGTACGAACAAATCCAGATCTACAACGTCGACAACGGCGAGCGCTTCACCACCTACGCCATCCGTGGCGAAGAAGGTTCGCGCATGATCTCGGTCAATGGCGCCGCGGCGCACAAGGCCAAGGTCGGCGATCGCGTGATCATCTGCGCTTACGCTCATTACAGCGAAGCCGAACTGCTCAACTTCAAGCCGCGCATGCTCTACATGGCACCGGGCAATGAACTGAGCCACACCAGCAACGCCATTCCGGTCCAGGTCGCCTGATCCGAGTCCTGACTCTTCCGTTTGTCGGACCGTTCCTAACTTTGGTGTTAAAAAAGTACCGGAAACAGGTCAGACAAAGGCAAGACAGATCATTGCGCGGGGTTTACTGTATCCGCCCTGCGCCATGAAATCGTGTCGACGCAGTTGACCGGAACGCCCACCCACAGCGCTCCGGGGTTTTTAGTGTTCAAAAGGCCGTTCAAGTAATAAGGAAACCCGCAGCGATGGCGTATTACCGCACTCCTCACGACGTTACCGCTCTGCCTGCCTGGCAAGCGTTGAATGACCACCGCCAAGCCATGCAGGATTTCAGCATGCGCGAAGCCTTCAATGCCGATCCGCAGCGTTTTACTCAATTCACCCTCAGCAGCTGCGGCCTGTTTCTCGACTATTCGAAAAACCTGATCAACGCCGAGACCCGCAATCTGCTGGTGGGCCTGGCCAACGAAGTCGACCTCAAGGGCGCGATCAAATCGCTGTTCGATGGCGAAATCGTCAACTCTTCCGAAGGCCGTCCGGCCCTGCACACGGCCCTGCGCCGCCCGGTTGGCGACAAGCTGTCGGTCAACGGCGTCAACGTGATGCCCGAAGTGCACAAGGTGCTGAACCAGATCACCGATCTCGTGGGCCGTATCCACGACGGTCTGTGGCGTGGTTACACCGAGAAGCCGATCACCGATGTGGTCAACATCGGCATCGGCGGTTCCTTCCTCGGCCCGGAGCTGGTGTCCGAAGCGCTGCTGTCCTACGCCCAGAAAGGCGTGCGTTGCCATTACCTGGCGAACATCGACGGCAGCGAGTTCCACGAACTGACCATGAAGCTGCGCGCCGAAACCACGCTGTTCATCGTCTCGTCGAAATCCTTCAACACCCTCGAAACCCTGAAGAACGCCCAGGCCGCCCGTGCCTGGTACCTGGCTCAGGGTGGTTCGGAAGCCGAGTTGTATCGTCACTTCATCGCGGTATCGAGCAACAACGCCGCCG
This sequence comes from Pseudomonas sp. P4_C1, assembly GCF_056402155.1. Taxonomy (NCBI): domain Bacteria; kingdom Pseudomonadati; phylum Pseudomonadota; class Gammaproteobacteria; order Pseudomonadales; family Pseudomonadaceae; genus Pseudomonas; species Pseudomonas sp. P4_C1. The sequence continues at coordinate 1,189 of NZ_JBFUHY010000064.1, read as the reverse complement.
CGGTAGCGTTCGGCATCCGTGAAGAGAACATCTTCCCGATGTGGGACTGGGTCGGCGGGCGCTACTCGCTGTGGTCGGCCATCGGTTTACCGATTGCCCTGGCCATCGGGATGTCCAACTTCAAGGAATTGCTGTCCGGTGCCTATACCATGGACCAGCACTTCCAGAGCGCGCCGTTCGAACAGAACATGCCGGTGCTGCTGGCCTTGCTCGGCGTGTGGTACGGCAACTTCTGGGGCGCCCAAAGCCACGCGATCCTGCCGTACGACCACTACCTGCGTAACATCACCAAGCACCTGCAACAGCTGGACATGGAATCCAACGGCAAGAGCGTACGCCAGGACGGCAAGCCTGTGTCCACTGACACCGGGCCGGTGATCTGGGGCGGCGTCGGCTGCAACGGTCAGCACGCCTACCACCAGTTGCTGCACCAGGGCACCCAGTTGATCCCGGCCGACTTCATCGTGCCGATCGTCAGCTTCAACCCGGTGTCCGACCACCACCAGTGGCTGTACGCCAACTGCCTGTCGCAGAGCCAGGCGCTGATGCTCGGCAAGACCCTGGCCGAGGCCGAAACCGAGCTGCGCGACAAAGGCATGAGTGAGGCCGAAGTGCACAAACTCGCGCCGCACAAGGTGATCCCGGGCAACCGTCCGAGTAACACCCTGGTGGTCGAGCGCATCAGCCCGCGTCGCCTCGGCGCACTGGTGGCGATGTACGAGCACAAAGTCTTCGTGCAAAGCGTGATCTGGGGCATCAACGCCTTCGACCAGTGGGGAGTGGAGCTGGGCAAGGAGCTGGGCAAAGGCGTCTACAACCGCCTGGTCGGCAGCGAAGAAACCCCGGCCGAGGACGCCTCGACCCAAGGGCTGATCAACTACTTCCGCGGTCGTCACCGCGGGTGACTTGACGGCACAGCCCACAGACTTTGGATCAAACCCAAAGTCTGTGGGCAAAACAATTCCCTAATGAAATGGCTACCCCCGCCGCCCCCTGTGATCGACCACTAAGCTTTCACAGGGGGCTTATCGGAGATCATTGCCATGAGCAAAGTAGCTATTGCCGCCATCGATCTGGGAAAACACACCTTTCATCTACATGCACAGGATGATCGTGGTCACGAGCTGTACCGAAAAAAATTCAATCGGGTAACGCTCATGCAGCACCTGGCAAATCTCGAGCCCTGCAC
>NZ_JBFUHY010000063.1:0-29647 GCF_056402155.1 Pseudomonas sp. P4_C1 | reverse complement strand
CAGTGTCTTCGACCAGAACAGCCTGCAAGAACCCGGCGCGCATCTCTCCGCCGTCGACTACCACTACGGAATGGAAATCGATGTGAAACGGGTACTGCAGCGCACCGATACCTCCGACAAGACCGGCATGGTGCCGGTGACCCTGGTCTACGAAGACAGCGAGGGCGAGATTCACAAGCTTCGTTTCCTCGAATGGGGTGGAAGCCCTGCCGACCCCACCAGCATTGCCTGATCCGCGCAAGTTAAACCTCATTGGCACCCAGTGYGGATGATATTTATTGTTACCTGAAAGTGAAAACATTCGAATGACTGAAAGTTCATTCGCGAGCGTCACTCTTATCTTCGCAGCATCATGCCGCAAGATTAACTAATCGTAATGGCCGAGTCTTAACTGAAATCAGCAACGGTAAACTTTAATTATGCCGTGCCGAGAGCCAAGTCGATTCACTATTGAATCCAAGAGGTAACCATGGAACTTAGTATGTTTTCTTCGTCCACCGTGGAATATTTGCGCTTGGGCGTTGTATATTTCCATCTTATCGCCTGCTGCGTGGCAATCGGGTTGGTGTTGACCAGTGACATTGCAATGGTCCAGCAACTCTTGAAGGGCGATGTGTCGGGTCACCATGATGACGCGCACATGGACAGTCTTCAAAAAACCGTATCGATTGCACTTGTCTGGCTCTGGATTACAGGCATTGCTATTGTCGGGATCGATTATTCCGGCAAGGGAATGGAGTATTTCCTCAATCCAAAAATACAAGCCAAGATCGGCATCGTTGTGCTGTTGACCATTAACGGCTTCGTGTTGCATCGCGCTGTATTGCCGGCGCTGAAAAAAGCCGGCTCGTTACTGAAGCTCTCCTTCAGCCTGCGCATGCTGGCGCTGTTCTCGGGGGCGTTCTCTGGCGTGTCGTGGTTCTATGCCGCCCTGCTGGGTGTGGGTCGTCCGCTGGCCTGGAAGTACTCCCTGCTGGAGTTGCTGGCCGCCTATCCGGTGCTCATCGTCGGCGGTTTCGGAATGATGGTACTGCTCACCGTCTGGGCCAAAGACAGAGACGCCCAAGCGCGCCTGGAGCAAGGCACCGCGACACCTGGCAACGCCGCCCTGGCGGGCTGGTGAAGTCCGGTTGAACAAGGACGTTCAGCGCTCGCCAATGAATCGCGCTTTAACCGTTAACAAATTTCACTTGAGGATCCCCAAATGAAATCCATGAAAGTTCTCTTCGTAGTCGCCACCCTGACCGCTTCTTCTCTGGCGATGGCCACAGGTGGCGGTGACCGGACCGTCGCACGCATGGAGTCGGCCCGGAAAGTCTCGATGGAAACCTACCAGGTTGCCCAGAAACACAAGGCTGAAGCCTCCGTAGCTCAAAGCAAAGCCAAGGCAGCCGACCGCACCAACAGCTGATCTGTGGTGCGGCCTCAAGCCTCGAATGCAGCACCCAAGCCAGCTGACCTTTACGACAGAGTCATGACGGCAAGGCAAGCTTTGCAGGTTGAAGAATGCCCGTATCGTGAGATACGGGCATTTTTTATGGGGCCAGTATTTTTCGCTCTTGACGCGTGACCGCCCGGGTTTTCCTGAAGAAGATACCGTAGACAATCGACAGCACCAGCAGAAACGGCACACCGAACACCAGGGTCATCTTGAAGGCCTCAGTGAAATAGGTCGTGATCATCACCGCCCCCATCAGCACCAACCCCAGCAATGTGCTGTAGGGAAACAGACGCATCCGGAACGACAGTTTGCGGTTGCCATTGCGCTCGTGAAAACGACGGAAACAGAAGTGCGTGAGGAAGATCATGAACCAGGTAAAGATCGCGCCGAACATCGAGATCGCCATCATCAGGGTGAACGAACTTTCCGGGTACAGGATGTTGAGCAAGGTCGCCAGGGCGATCCCCGAGCTCGAGAGCAACAACGCGTTCAACGGGATCCCGGTCTTGCTCAACACACCCATGGATTTTGGCGCGTAGCCGGCACGGGACAGGCTGAACATCATGCGCGTAGTGATGTACAACTGGCTGTTCATCGCCGACAACGCCGCAATCAGGATCACGAAGTTCATCACGCCGGTGGCGCCGGGAATGCCGATGGCTTGCATCACCGTGACGAACGGACTCTGCGCATGGCCAGCCTGGACCCAAGGCACGATTGCCAGCATCAACGCCAGGGTCAGCAGGTAGAACACCACCAGGCGCACGATAGTCCCGCGAAAGGCTTTCTTTACCGCTTGCTCCGGGTCTTTTGCCTCACCGGCAGCCACCGCGATCATCTCCACGCTCAGGTAGCTGAAGATCGACACGATCACTGCAATCCACATCCCTTGCAGACCATTGGGGAAGAAACCGCCGTGAGCGGTGTAATTGTGCACGCCGTAGTCCGGATTACCGGAACCGAACACCACATACACCGCCAGGATGATGAAGCCGACAATCGCACCGATCTTGATGGTCGAGAACCAGTACTCGAAGGTGCCGAAAGTCTTCACGCTGATGGCATTGAGCACGATCAACACACTGGAGAAAGAGACGATCCATATCCACTCCGGCACGTTGGCAAACCAGTACTTCATGTACATCGCCACCGCCGTCACTTCCGTGCCGACCGCCAGCACAATCGCCGCCCAGTAGGCATAGCGCACCAGGAACCCGGCCAAGGGACTGACATAAAATTCGGCGTAGGCACCGAACGAACCCGAGGTCGAATGGGCCACGGTCATTTCGGCCAGGCAGCCCATCAACAGCAAGGTGATGATTGCGCCGATGGCATAGCTGAGTAGTACGCTCGGCCCGGCATAACCGATGGCATAGGCACTGCCCATGAACAGCCCGGTACCAATTGCACCGCCAATGGCGATCATGCTCATCTGCCCCGACGTCAGCTGACGCCGCAAACCGTGTTCACGGTTGGATATCGTTTCGAAACCGGAGTTATCGGTCATTTTTATGTCCTCTGGATTTTGTCTTTCTTGAAGAGCACGTCGTGGATTTAACGGTGGGGATCAGCCACGCACAGCAGGACACGGATCAGAAAATACTCAGCGGATATTCGATGATCACCCGGACCTCGTTGTTGTCCGTGGTGTCGGCACGGGCGACCTGCGCAGTGGAACGCACACTGGCCTGACGCACGCGTATTGAAAGATCCCTGGCCTTGCCCGACTGCACGACATAGCGCGCCTCGATGTCGCGCTCCCAGCGTTTGCCGTCATCGCCGTAACGTCCATAGGCGCCATTGGGTCCGCCGTCGTAATGGCTGTCATCGATGTGGTCGCCACTGACGTAACGCGACATGAAACTCAGGCCCGGCACGCCGAAAGGCGCCATGTCCAGGTCATAACGCAGTTGCCAGGAGCGTTCGTTGGGGGCGTTGAAATCGAGAACCTGAATCGAGTTGGCGAGGAAGATCGACGTGCCTGGCTGCTGGTCGAAGCCCAGGTAATCGAACGGCTCGTCGCCATCGACCCGCTGGTACGCCAGGGTCAACCGATGGGCACCGAACTTGTACGCGGTGGACAGCGACCAGGTGGTGTTGTCGATCTTGCCAGCCAGGCTCTGGCCACTGTCGTTGGTGCGATAGAGATTGAAATCCAGGTTCAGCGACTGGCCTTCGCCAAGGGCAAAGGTGTAGTTGGTATTGGCGTAGTACTGGCGCCAGATGTCGGTGAACTGCGAACCGTAGAGGCTGACACTCAGTTGATCGCTCAGCGCATAGCTACCGCCCAGATAATCGACGCTGCGGGTTTCCACGCCGGCGTACAGCGCTTTGAGCGCGCCATTGGCATTGGTCGAATTACTGTCGTTGCCAGCAGTGAAGTGACCGATGTCCAGTTGCAATGCCTTGAGTTCATTGCTGGTCAACTGAAAGCCGGTGGCAACACTGGTGAACAGACGCGCATTGCCAGTGCCGAACACCGGATTGAGCGGAGTCAGGTTGCCGTACTTGAATTCGGTCTGCGAAATCCGCGCCTTCACCGCACCGCCCGCTTCGGAATATTCATCCTCGGGACGACCATCGGCATCGACCGGCAGCAGACCCGTGCCCGTGCGTCCCTTGCCACTGTCGAGCTTGAGGCCCAACTGCGCATAGGCATCGACCCCGAACCCTACCGTTCCCTGGGTGTAGCCGGAGCGGTAATCGAGCATGATCCCGTGGGCCCACTCGTCCCGATAGTTCTGACCACCCGGGTTGTTGAGGTTATTGCGATAGAAATAGAAGTTACGGTTGGTCAGGGTCAGGCTGCTGTCTTCGACAAATCCGTTGTCAGAGGCGGCACAGGCCATTTGGCCAAGGCAACTGGAGATGGCGAGCGGCAAGGCAGGCCAGAGGGACAGTTTCATTCTGCGTGCTCCTTATTATTGTGATTGCAGAACTGGTTATTGCCGGCGGCCGAAGCCCTGCCGCAGGGAAGTTCCCGCAGCAGGACACGGACGCCTCAGGGTTCAGGTCACGCTGTGGCGAACCTGGAATTGCGCTTGCGACCAGGTGTTCCGGTCGAGGATCTCGCCGAGGATCTGTACCGCATCCCAGACTTCGGTGAAGGTCGTGTACAGCGGGGTGAAGCCGAAACGCATGATGTGTGGCTCGCGGTAGTCACCAATCACGCCACGCTCGATCAGGGCCTGGATCACCGCATAACCTTCCGGGTGTTCGAAGCTGACGTGACTGCCTCGTCTGGCGTGCTCACGGGGTGTGATCAGCTTCAGTTCGTGAGCCGCGCAACGCTGCTCGACCAATTCGATGAACAGGTCCGTCAGAGCCAGGGATTTGCGGCGCAAGCTGGCCATGTCGGTCTGGGCGAACACGTCCAGGCCGCACTCAACCATCGCCAAAGAGGTAATCGGCTGGGTACCGCACAGGTAGCGCGCGATGCCGCTGCTCGGCTCGTAATGCGACTCCATGGCGAACTGCCGCGAGTGGCCGAACCAGCCGGACAACGGCTGCGGCACCAGATCGCACAACTGTGGCGAAACCCAGACAAAGGCCTGCGAACCCGGCCCGCCATTGAGGTACTTGTAGGTGCAGCCGATGGCGTAATCGGCACCCGCCTGGTGCAGGTCGACCGGCACGGCGCCAGCGGAATGTGCCAGGTCCCAGATGGCCAGCGCGCCACATTCGTGGGTCAGCGCGGTCAGAGCCTGCATGTCGTGCATGTAGCCGGTCTTGTAATTGACGTGGGTGAGCATGACCACCGCCGTGTCCTGGTCAATCGCTTGCGGTAACGCTTCAGGACTGTCTACCAGACGCAGGGTGTAACCCTGTTGCAGCATCTGCGCGAGGCCTTCGGCGATGTACAGGTCGGTGGGGAAATTGCTCGATTCGCTGACGATCACCCGTCGCTGCGGCGACCTGGTGGCCTGAACGCGCAAAGCGGCGCCCAGCACTTTGAACAGGTTGATCGAAGTGGTATCGGTCACCACGACTTCCCCCTCCCCCGCACCGATCAAGCCCGCCAGGCGGTTGCCCAGACGCTCCGACAGCTCGCGCCAGCCTGCGCTGTTCCAGCTGCGGATCAAGCCGTTGCCCCACTCCTCGGCGACCACCGCTTGCGCCCGGGCCAATGCAGCGACCGGCCGCGCCCCCAAGGAATTGCCATCGAGATAAATAACGCCCTCGGGGAGCGCAAACTGCTGGCGCAGGGGCGCCAGCGCGTCCTGGGCATCAAGCGCCAGGCAACTGTTTCTTGTCGTCATTGGGTGTCCTGTTTTTTGTTATGCGACGCCATCCGGGCAGGTTGCAGCAGCCGGTTCAGGCGCCCTGAATAAAGGCAATTCACCTGATACTGATCAGTTAACACTCGCTCCCACAAGGACTGCAGTGTTCAGAAACCTAACTGACCGGAACCAGGTGATTCGCTTGCCTTTCGATGGAGAGATAATGAACGAACCTTTGAAGAATTTTCGTGCAAAGCAACCGGTCATGTAGTAGTTATTTCGCAGAATATTCGAATCAATGCCCAATAACCGCGGATTTATTCAAACCATGAATCTTGACTCGACAGACCTGCGAATCCTGCATCAATTGCAACAGGATGGCCGTATCAGCAATCAGGAATTGGCGGAGAAAGTCGCCTTGTCACCGTCGGCTTGCCTGCGTCGTTTGCGCCTGCTGGAAAGCGAAGGAATCATCACCGGCTATCGCGCGGTGCTGAATGCCGAGCGGCTGGGCATTGAACTGGAAGCCATCGTTCATGTGTCGCTGCGACAGGACGTCGAGGACTGGCACGAGACCTTCATCAAGAAGGTTCAGCAGTGGCCGGAGGTGGTCACTGCCTATGTCGTTACCGGGGCGAGCAACTATGTGTTGCGGGTCCAGACCCGCAACCTCAAACACTTCTCGGATTTCATCGTCAACCACCTCAACCGTACCGCCGGCGTCACCGATATACGTTCGGAAATCGTCCTGCAAAAAATCAAGGAGCGCGAGCAATTGCTGGATCTGGTGGTACGCAAATAAGGACGCCGACCTTCAAAGCCCGTGCAGGCGCCGGGCTTCGTTGCGCTGCAGGGTCATGCTGGGGGTTTCGTCGAACAGCTTGCGGTACTCGGTGGAAAAACGCCCCAGGTGCATGAACCCCCAGCCCATGGCGATCGCGGAAATATTGCGTGCCGAACCGTGCTCAAGAATCTCCTGGCGCACGGCGTTCAAGCGGTACTTTTTCAGGTAGGCCATCGGCGACATGGCGAAGTGCTTCTTGAACGCATCGAACAACTTGAAGCGCGAAACGCCGGCAGCGGCCTCTATGTCCTCCAGGTGCAACGCTTCGCGGGCATTGTCGTGGATGTGCTGTCGAGCCCTGATCAGGTAGTGCGGCAACTTCACGCCCAGCACGTCCCGCAGCGCCTGCGAATAGTTGTTGGGCTGGGCCAGGATCAAGCCTTTGATCAGCGAGCTTTCAATGTCCCGGGTGAAGGCCACCTGTTCGAAGAGTTCGCTGCTGCGCGCAAGCTCGTCGATGAAGTAACGCGCCATGCGCCACCACGACGCCGATGCGCCATCGATCGCATCCATCACCGGCTCGAAGCGCAGCGGCGCGTCCAGAGGCCGTTGCAACATCCCCTCCAGCGCTTCGCTCATCGCGATACGCGTAATCACCACCTGAACCTTGCGACAGTCACCGGAGATCGCCAGCAGCTGGTTTTCATTGGGCGAAACGATGACCCCTTGATCGCGGTCGGACCTGAGCACGCTGCCGTCCTTGCTCAGCTCCTGTTGGCCCACCAGCGGCAAGCTCAGGCTGTAGCTGCTGAAGTGCTCGGCGTCTTCGATATCGATGGTGACATCAGTGCCGTATTCGATAGTACCCAGGGTGGTGGCCATCGACTTGAACATGTTGGCGTTGTGATGAAAGCGGATCCGCTCGGGGTTCGCGCTCACCAGCCGATGGGGGCCGCAGATACCGGACATCCAGCTTCTGGCGGCCTCGAGGTCATCGCTGTCGACACGAATGTCGCGAAACTGCGGATCCACTTTGCTGCTCATCACGGTGCACTCACAGGCAATATTTTCGGCGCGCTCTGACGGCGCGTACCAGGCTGGAAAGGAGCAACTTCCACGCCACAAATCGTCGGCGCCCACTTAACGGATAGTGATCGGCAACCAAGCGGATAAGGCATGGCTGACAAAGCCGCAAAAGCACTCGACCAGCACTTGATGTAGCGCAAAACATTATCTGATTGGCGCAAACAGGTGCAGCCGTTTATCACCTGGTGCGGGATTTGTGTCATCGCTGCCCAACCAACTGTTACCTGCCGCCAATTTACGGACTGCCTTCGCCAACTGATCGGAAAGACCGCCACCCGCCCCGCTCCTCTAACGAGCGCACCGATTAGCCCAATAAAAAAGATTCTTCACGCAATCCCGGGGAACTCCAGGAGCCGGCTTGCCGGCGATGGAACTGATCTTCGAAAAGAACTGGATCTACGCCTGCCAAGAAAGCTGGCTGGCCAACAACCACGACTTCGTGACCCTGCGCGCCGGCCGATGATCATCACCCGCGTTGCGACGTACTCAGCGGCCGCAGAATCGCCCTGACCGGACTGGCGTCCAGATGAGCAAAGCGCAGCGGCAAGGCGATCAGTTCATAATCGCCTTCCGGGACAGCGTCCAGCACGATGCCTTCAAGAATCGCCATGTGATGGCGGGCCACGGCACCGTGTGAATCCATGGTCCTGGATTGCTGGGGGTCCAGTGACGGCGTATCGATGCCAATCAAACGCACACCCAGGCTTGCCAGCAAGTCGATGGTCTCCCTGGCAACGGCCGTGAACCCTGAATCCCAGGCTGTCAGCGGCGCTTGTCGCCAGGTGCGCAGCAGCACGCGCTCGGGCACGTCGTGCAAACGTCCTTGCAGTTGCCCGGGCCGCACCAGTTCGCCGCTGTCCAGACAATGCAACACGCGGCAAGGCCCGATATAGACGTCCAACGCCACCTCGCCAATCGGCGCACCGTCAGCGCTGTAATGCAGCGGCGCATCGACGTGGGCGCCGGTATGCGGCGACAGGGTGATGCGTCCGACATTCACCGGACACTCGGGACCGTAGGTCCAGACGCGCTCCTCCTGGAACGGCGTGTCACCCGGCCAGGTCGGCGTTTCGGTACTCAAGGGTGGACTGATGTCCCACAACGTGATGTTTTTTGTCATCGCAATGCTCACCGGATTTTCCGAGTGAAATGATACGAGCGACAGCGGTGAAGATTCGTGCAAAAACCTTGGGTAACCGTGCGGGTTTTCGCACAATCCGCCGTGGATGAGCGCGATTTCGGCAGGAAATTTCAAAGCGTGTCGCTTCACAAAGTCCGGTACGGGACTCACTCAAACGCCATGCCGCCCTTCTTGTGGCGAACGACAATATGGATCAGCTCTCAGCGCAAATGCTGGAGTCCTGACTGGATTCAGCAGCCAGTTTCAACCGGTCCGCTTTACTGATGTATTTTGACTTGCTTTTCGGTGCCAATTTGGCACTGGCCTTTTTAGCGTTAGCCTTTAACAACTGGTTTATTTTTTTACGACGATTCATATTTTCCTACTCCTTTTGCAAGTGTTTGAATGATATCAGCTTAAAGAGCCTGGCCAGTTCCCTGTTCAGGTCCAGGCTGTGGGAAAACGCATGCACGGTTTTAAAGTCTGCGTTGCTACATGAAATCTGCCAGCGTTTGGTCAGGCAGCCGAGCAATCACGATCTGCGTTCTGGGCAGCTTCAACAAGACTGAACTAGTTTTACCTTCACGCTTGGAGTGCCTGGCGTTTTTCCTGATAGCGATCCACTGCCTACCTGCAAGGAGTTGTGATGCGCGCCACAGCCTTTTCAATCGGTGGACCTGCCCCTTGGTTCCATTGCCGCACTCAACAAAGAGAGCGCTTTTGTTTCGACACTATCGCCGGTCGGTATGTCGTGCTTTGTTTTTTTGGTTCCGCGGCTGATCCCGCATCAATTAAAGTTCTGGAAGGTGCTCGGGCCCATCGCCAACGGTTCAATGACGATCACGTCTGCTTCTTCGGTGTTTCCGTAGATCCCGAGGACGAAAAGCTCAAGCGGGTAGAAAGTGCGATACCTGGCATGCGCTTCATCTGGGACTTCGATCGGTCAGTCAGTCAGCTCTACGGTACATTGCAGCCAGACGGCAGCCTCAGGCAAATGACCTATGTGCTCGATCCTGCGCTGCGTGTCCTGGCCATCGTCCCGATAGAGGCACCGGTCGATAACCATATACCCTCGTTAATGCGCTTTCTGGATAGATTACCCGCACTGGCTGCGCCACATGCCGCCACTCCTCACGCCCCCGTCCTGGTGATTCCCCGTATATTCGAGCCCAGGCTGTGTAAAGCACTCATCCGTTATTACGACGAACGTGGCGGAGAGGAATCCGGATTCATGACGGAGCGGTCGGGTAAAACCGTCCACGTCACCGACCATGGCCACAAGCAACGTCGTGACTGCGTTATTGAAGACAAAGCGCTATCCAAGGCATGCTCGCTGCGTATAGCCAACCGTTTGCTTCCAGAGTTACACAAAGCGTTCCAGTTCAATGCCACTCGAATGGAGCGCTATCTGGTGGCCTGCTACAACAGCGACGAAGGCGGGCACTTCCGGCCCCACAGGGACAACACCACCAAGGGTACAGCGCATCGCCGTTTTGCAGTTTCCCTGTTTCTTAATACGGGAGAGTACGAAGGCGGTTTTCTGCATTTTCCAGAGTTTGGAAAAGGACTTTACAGCGCACCAACAGGAGGGGCCGTGGTGTTTTCGTGTTCACTTTTGCACGAAGCCACGCCTGTGACCCAAGGTTGCCGCTATATGTTTCTCCCGTTTCTATACGATGATGCCGCTCGCGTCATTCGAGAAGAGAATCTTCCATTTATTGGACGCTGACTCGTGTGCAACACAACTCAGCTGTCATTAGCGCTTGGTCGACCGGTAGGCAAGGCTTCCTTCAACTACTGCTTCGTCTTGCTCTGCTCGGGAAACAACGACTCGAATCGCGGCGTCGCCCGGGCAACGAAACCCTGCCCCTGGCGCACGATGAAATAGGCAGCGAGATCATGCCGCTCGGCGAAGGCAAAGCCTTCCTCCGGGCCGAGCACCATCAACAGCGTAGACAAGCCATCGGCATGCAGCGCCGAAGGGTCGACCACCGTCACTGCCGCCAGCGCGTGCTTCACCGGCGTACCGACACGTGGATCGAAGGTGTGCGAATAGCGCTGGCCACCTTCCTCGAAATAGTTGCGATAATCGCCGGAGGTGGAAACGCTGTAGCCATCCAGTGCAATGGTGCGCTCCACTTGCCGCTCGCTTGCGCCGCTCGGCACCTCCAGGGCGATGCGCCAGGGCGAGCCATCCGGCTTGCGGCCGACCGCCTTGAGTTCACCGGTGATCTCGACCAGATAGGCCTGGATGCCCAGGGCCGAAAGCCTATCGCCGACCTGATCCACCGCATAGCCGGCGACAATGCTGTCAAAATCCAGTTGCGCCGCCACATCCTTGCACAGCTTTTCGCCCTCCATGCGCAAGTGCTGATGCCCTACCCGTGCTCGCTCCCGTGCCAGCGCGCCAGCATCCGGCAAGCRCTCCCCCCGTGACTGCGGACCGAATCCCCAGAGGTTCATCAATGGCTGCACCGTCAGGTCGAAAGCCCCGCCACTCTCGCGGAACAGAAACTCACCGTACGCCAGCAAGCGACGCATTTCTTCCGGCAACGCCTGACAGGCGCCRGCCGGTAGATCGTTGAAGCGGGAAACCACGGAGTCGCTGCGCCAGTTGGAAAACTGCTGGTCGAGCGCCGCGAGTATCGTCTCGACTTCGGCCTTTACTCGCTGCGAGTCGGGCGTCTGCGCGGCGGGTACGTACTGGATCGAATAAGTGCTCCCCATGGTCGGTCCGGAAACGCGCTCGATCCGTTCGCCACAGCCATACAGCAACGTCAACAGCATCACCAGCAGGCTTACGCGCATCAATCAACACCTCTGTGATCCCGTGTGGGATGACTACCGCTCATCAGCAAGCCTGATCAAAAAATGAACAAAACCTCTACTCGGCACTCTGAGTTGCGGGGTGATCAATTGTCCCCCTCCCTTTTCGCTCAACGTCCTGGAAGCAAAAAAACCATCATATGCATTAGCGCATAGGGGTGTTTTTTGCCCAAAAATTGGAGGACAGAAAATGTCTAACCATTCGTTGCAGAGCGTCGAGCGCATGCAGAGCCGCGTCCGCGCCCAGCGCCAGCCGCAACAGAAACCCTTCTGGCGCAGCCTGCTGGCCATCGCCTCACCCTCACAGCTTAGTTGGCACGGAGGGATCGAGCTCAGGGGCTACAAAGAATTATCCAACGCCACGCCGGTTGCCTCGGTCCCGATTGCAAACATACAGCTGGCGATTCCGCTCGAGCGCGGTCGCCGGTCCGTCCAGCCTTGCGTGCAGCCGGGACAGCATGTGCGCAAGGGCGAGGTGATCGGTATTGGCGATGACAACACCCCTTGGGTGCATGCCAGCACCTCCGGCATCGTGGAACGGATTGATCTCGCCTTCGCGGCCGACTCGGCCGGGCCGGTCATGGCCGTCATTCTGAACGCAGATGGTCTGGATGAGTGGATCGAACGCCCGGTGCCGGGGCTGCCGCAAACGCCCGAGGCGCTGGTCGAACGAGCATTGCAGATGGGCATAGTCGGTCTTGGCGGGGCGGGTTTCCCGACGGCCCTCAAGCTGGCCGGCGCCCGGCAGCCCGATCTTCTGCTGATAAACGGTGCCGAATGCGAGCCCTTCCTTACCTGCGATGACCGTCTCATGCGCGAACGTGCCGAGGCGCTGATCGAGTACGCCGACTATGTCGCCACCCTGATGGGAATAACCCTGACCCGCTTCGGTATCGAAACCAACAAACCTGAGGCGATTACCGCGTTACGCGCCGCCGCTCGCCAGGCGCGCACCCGGGTCGAGATATGGCCGCTACCGGCGCGTTACCCGGCAGGAGGGCAGCCGTTGATGATCAAGGCCCTTAGTGGCCGCAGTCTGGCACCAGGGACCCTGCCCGCCGATATCGGCGTACTGGCGCTGAATGTCGCGACGCTCTACGCACTGGGCCGGGCCATCTTCCACGGCGAACCACTGGTAAGACGCGTGCTGACGCTGACCGGGGACTGCAAGCGCCCCGGGAATGTCCTGGTGCCRGTGGGTTACCCGGTCAGCGCACTGCGCGCACTTGCTGGCGCAGCCCCCGAAGGCCAGTTGACCCAGGTCGGCGGGCCGATGATGGGACAGCCGTTACCGGACCCCACTGCCGTCATCAGCAAGACCAGTAGTTGCCTGATATTCGGCGCCGAGCGCTACTTGCCGGCACCTCAGCCCGCAAGCAGTTGCATTCGCTGTACGCGCTGCGTGGATGTCTGCCCGATGTCGCTCAGACCGCTGGATCTCTACGCTGCGGCCGAGCGCCTTGACAAGGCCAGCCTGCAGGAACTGCGATTGGATGCCTGTATCGAATGCGGCAGCTGCAGCAGCACCTGCCCGAGCAATCTGCCGCTGCGCGAACGTTTCCGCCAGAGCAAGACGGAGCTACGTGCATGAGCCTGATACTTCGTTCTACCGCGCACCGACAACTGCGCACAATAATGCTGCTGGTCAGCCTGTGTCTCCTGCCGGGCACCACCCTGTACGCCTGGCAATTTGGCATCGTGGTCTGGTTGCAGACCTTCTGGTGCGTGCTGCTCGCCCTGGGCTTCGAAGCAGGCCTGCTGCGCCTGCGCGGACGTAATGTCCGTGAGGGTTTGAGCGACCTGAGCTGGCTGGTGCTAGGCCTGATACTGGCTCGGGCATTGCCGCTGCTGGTGCCGCTGTGGATGATCGCCCTGGCCAGTTTTGCCGCGCTCGCACTGTGTAAACACGGCAGTGGAGGCCTGGGTCGCAACCGCCTCAACCCCGCCATGGTTGGCCTGGGGATCATCGCTATCTGCTTCTACCAGCAACTGTACCCTGCGCCTTCGAACTATGCCCCCTGGACTCTCGCCCTGGACGCCAAGGCGGTTCTTCTACAACAGTTGCAGCTGGCGCCACGCCTTAACCTCGATGCGTTCGCCGGCGCCACTCAGTTGGCCAAGAACCAGTTCACACTGATCACCCCCAATCTGTCGGGGTACGGCTACATTGCCGGCGGTTTGATGCTGGCAGTCCTGCGGGTGATCCGAATCGAGATTCCGCTGGCGATGCTCGCAAGCACAGTATTGCTGTGTATGGCAGCCGGTCATAACCTACAGGAAAGCCTGTACAACCTCAGTCTCGGTGGCTATCTCTTCACCGCCTTCTTCATCGCCACCGATCCGGTCACCAGTCCCGATACACGCGCCGGTCGCATCCTCTTCGGCGTGGCCATTGGAGCGGTGACTGAATTGATTCGCGAATTCGGGCTTTATGCCGATGGTCTGTGCTTCGCCGTGCTAACCGCCAATCTGCTGGTGCCGCAGATCGACCAGTTGGTGCTGCGCTTACAGAGCCCCTGGTACACACGAACACCTGGCACTCAGAGCCTGTGCAGCGGGTAGCCCGCGCCTCTTCGGCGGGTACCCGACACACCTTGCGTGGTTAGATTCGCGCTCACGTATGCGGCAGCAGTTGACCGGCTACCGCATTACGTCGTGCGTCCACCAGCGGCCACTGGAAAACAGGGGCTTATCGCAATGCATTCCCACGAGAAATAAAAACTGCGCAGCCTGTTGTCGATTTCACAGCGTCCGGTTCGACTATCTTTCAGGCAATGGTCTCAAGGGATCGCAGACTTCCCTGCCTGAACTCTTTCACCCGGATGAATCAGGAGAAGAACATGCGCACACTCACCGTTGCCGCGTTCGTGAGTCTGGACGGCGTCATGCAAGCGCCCGGCGGGCCTGAGGAGGACACCAGTGGCGGATTCCGCTTCGGTGGCTGGATCGTCCCCTACGCCGACAAAACCACCGGCCAAGCCGTACAGGACCTGTTCTCCCAGCCTTTCGAGTTGCTGCTGGGACGTCGTACCTACGACATCTTCGCCGCCTATTGGCCCCACATTCAGGCCGACTCCACCCACCACACCATTGCTGATCTGTTCAACGGCGTACCCAAGCACGTGGCCACCCATCGCGCCGATTCGCTGGCCTGGCAGAACAGTCATGCGCTGCAGGGCAACCTGGTCGAAGCGATCAGCGCGCTCAAGCGCCAGGACGGTCCTCAGCTACTGACCCAAGGCAGCGGCGAACTGGTGCGCCAACTGCTTGCCGCCGGCTTGGTGGACGAGTTGCGGCTGATGATTCATCCCATCCTGCTGGGGCGCGGCAAGCGTTTGTTCGACGACAATGCACAAGCGTCGGCCTTCACCTTGTTGAACTCGATCAGCTCGCCCGGCGGTGTGCTGATCGCCCGTTACATCCGCAGCGGCGAGGTGCGCACAGGCACATTCGAGCAATAGCCCGGGTGAAATTAAGCCTGGGCTAAGGTTGCCTCTGTTAGTCTTCGCCGCTTTTGCGTCATAGAGCATTTCGAAGATGGGTAGTGTCGATACAAACGCCAAGCCACCGTTCAGCATCGTTCTGGTTAATTACAAAACCCTTGATTTGACCAGGATCTGCCTGGACCTGTTGCGCGAGCCTGTACGCAAAGCCGCAATCCCGGTCTGGGTGGTGGATAACGGTTCGGCGGACGCCAGCGTCGAGTATTTGCGCTCACTCGACTGGATCAATCTGATCGAACGGGATGCCCCCACCAAAGAGCCGGGCCACATCGCCCATGGCAAGGCGCTGGACATGGCGCTGGCCAGGGTTGATACCGACTATCTGTTCCTGATGCACACCGACACGTTCGTCTTCGATGCAAACGTCTTTGCGATGATGATGGACCACTGCACAAAAGATCGAAACGTCGCAGCGGTCGGTTGCACGGAACAACTCAACCGCGGACTGCCAAGGACCCTGTGGCGCTTCACTTCGCGCCTGCTCAAGCACCATTACCGGCGCCTCAAGCAATCGCTCGGCCTACGATCAAAAGAGCCGAAACCCTACAGGGAAACTTACTTGAAAAGCTTTTGCACACTATGGAATTGCAGGCTGATGAAGCAGCAGGGTCTGCACTTTCAGATCGACGACCGTGTGCCCGGTTATGAGTTGCAAGACCGGGTGATCGGGCTTGGCTACAAGGTCGTGTTTCTGTCGCCCGGCAAAATCTTCAAGTACCTGGACCACGTCCAGGCCGGCACCGTTGCCGCTGCTGGCGGTTATGGCCAGAACCATCGACGGACCAAGATGTACCAGGACATTCTCAAGCGCTTCAGTGCCAACACCTGGATGCCTTGAACAAACCTGCGCCCCCCAAAAAAGCCCACTGACCGTTGCCGGTTCAATGGGCTTTTTCGCATCAGGCTAACGCTGATTCATTGCTTCATGATGAACGTCGCCAGGCTCTTCAGGTCGTCCGAACTCAACTGCGCGAACGGTGGCATGGGCACATCCCCCCACTTGCCGCTACCGCCGTGCTGAATGCCCGACATTACCCGGGCCAGTGCCTGCGGGTCATTGGCATACTTGACCGCCACATCGTGATAGGCCGGGCCGACGACCTTGTGGTCGACCGCGTGACAGGACAGGCAGGCGTTGTCCTGAAGCAAGGCCGAGGCGACTTTCGCTACCGACACCGTCGGTGGCTGATCCGTCGGCGGGGTCGAGGCCGCCTGAACACCGGCATCGCTCGCTTGGGCACTACCGTAGGTCACTGCCAGATAGGCGCCGATCACTTTCACCTCTTGGTCGCTGATCGGCGCACCGTACACCTGCTGCATCTTGCCTGCTTCAGCGGTCCATTGCGTCAGGCTCATGCCGGGCGGCTGGAAGTTGATGTAATCGGCCGAATGGCAGATCGAACACTTCTGCTGCGCCAATGGGTAGCCCGGCAACGTACTGGGCTTGAGCGCCACCGTTTCGGGCGGCAAGGTGATCGACAGTGGCGCTGCACCAGCCAGGCTGGCCAGACCAACCTGAGCCGCGCACAGCACGGCGCTCATGAGTTTCACAAGTTTCATGCAGTCCTCCTCAGGCGACGGTCACGTGGGTGGTTTCGACGACATGGCGGCGGTAGCCAGCGGGGTTCCAGTCGGCTTGCAGCGGCTGCGTCTCGCCCGCACTGTTGCTGGCCCGCACCATCAACTGCGTGGCGCCCTTGCCGGTAAAGCTGATCGGCAGTGTCCACTCCCGGAAGGAGAAACGGCCAAGGTCCTGCCCGAGCTTGGATTCGCGCCAGGTTTTTCCGCCGTCGATCGACACCTCCACCTTGTTGACCCCAACGCCACCGTCGAACGCGATGCCCTTGAGTACCACGCTTTTGTTCAGCGGCAATACATCGCCGTGTTTAACGCTGGTGATGAAACTGCGCACCGGCAATTTGGAAATCGGCAGGGTTTTCGCCGCCGTGGTGCCGGGGGCAATGCAGAAGCAATCGTTATCCGGAACCCGGTACGCCTTGGCCATGAAGAAACCGTCATAGGTATGGTCGATGACCTCGATCTCACTCAGGTGCTTGACCCAATACGTGCCGAAATAGCCCGGCACCACCAGACGAATCGGGTAACCGTTGAGAAATGGCAGGTCGGTGCCATTCATCGACCAGGCAATCATCGGCTCACCGTCCATCGCATGGCTGATGTCCAGCGCCTTGATGAACTCCGGCGTGCTCGGCAGCACGGGTTTATCCAGCCCACGGAAGGTCACTTGCGCGGCACTGGTTTTCACACCGGCCTTTTCCAATACTGCCTTGAGCGGCACCCCCACCCAGCGCGCATTGCCCATGGAGCCATTGCCCAACTGAGCGCCGAACACCCGCGGCATCGAAAAGCCACGGCTGTTACCCGAACACTGATTGACGGCCACCACTTCCACCGGTTCGGCGAGGGCCTTGAGCTCGGCGAGGGAAAGTGACAGCGGCGTGTCGACCGTGCCCTTGATCGTCAGGCGGTAGCTGTCGGGATCGATGCTGGTCGGGAAATTGGCCAGGTGATAACGCACGAAAAAGGCGTCATTGGGCGTGATCGGCCCTTCGTTGAACACCGGGAATGGCGTCTCCAGATGCGGCGGACGCGTGGTCACCAGGGTCAACGGGCGTTTTTGCGGGAATTGCACCAGCGGTCGTGGGCCAGCGGCAAAGGTCACTTCTTCGGCGTTTTCATCGGCTGCCCTGGCGAGGCTTGCCAACGGCGAGGCCGCCACAGCCAGAGTGAAAGCATCGCGTAAAACCCGCCGGCGGCTCAGCTGGCTGCTGTCTACAAAACTGAACTTCATTTTGCGCTCTCTCTGATTGTTTTATTGAGATGCAACTGACAGTCCTTCATCAGAATAGTGGGGCAGGACTTCATGTGCCAATGCGGTTTCGCTTTACTGTTCGAGATCGGTAAACCGCCCAGTATCGTCACGTGCAAACTGTCTGCTTCACATTGAGCGTCAGAGACTTGGCAATTGATGACAGCGCGGCCGATACGTGTGGATTAGAGCGCCCGTCTTCAAACAATGTCTTCGCTATCGCCCACAAAAAAACCCACTGACCGTCGCCGGTTCAGTGGGCTTTTTTTGATCCGGTCTCTAATTACAGAGCCATATCACTCGCAGCATTAGCCTTCGGAGCCTTCACAGCAGTATCGACAGTCACTGGCTTCACAGCCGGTGCGATCACCGCTGGTGGCGGAGTCAGCTGCAACACCCTGGCGGTGTAGGCCCACTCTTCAGCGACTTTCTCAGGGCTGGCGTTCAGCTGGGTGCCGTAGCTCGGTACGATCTGGTGCAGCTTGGCCTGCCACTCAGGGGTCGCGACCTTGTCCTTGAACACTTTCTGCAGCACGGTCAGCATGATCGGTGCAGCGGTCGATGCACCTGGCGAAGCGCCCAGCAGGCCGGCGATGCTGCCGTCTTGCGATGCGACGATTTCGGTGCCCAGTTTCAGCACGCCACCGGCGGCTTCATCACGCTTGATGATCTGCACGCGCTGGCCGGCTTGCCACAGGCGCCAGTCTTCGGCCTTGGCGTTCGGGAAGTATTCTTTCAGGGCGTTCATGCGGTCTTCGTCAGACAGCATAAGCTGGCCTGCCAGGTACTCGACCAGCGGGTATTCCTTGATGCCGACCTTGGTCATTGGCCACACGTTGTGGGTGGTCGTGGTGGTCAGCAGGTCCAGGTACGAACCTTCTTTCAGGAACTTGGTGCTGAAGGTCGCGAATGGGCCAAACAGGATCACGCGCTTGCCGTCCAGCACGCGGGTGTCCAGGTGTGGAACCGACATCGGCGGTGCACCAACGGAGGCTTTGCCATAGGCCTTGGCCAGATGTTGTTCGGCGATGGTCGGGTTATCGGTTACCAGGAACGAGCCGCCCACCGGGAAGCCTGCGTATTCACGGGCTTCAGGAATGCCGGACTTTTGCAGCAGGTGCAGGGCACCGCCGCCGGCGCCGATGAACACGAACTTGGCGTCGGTTTCGGTCTTGCTGCCGTCTTTCAGGTTCTTGTAGCTGACGCGCCAGCTGCCGTCTTCGTTCCTGGTGATGTCCTGCACTTCGCTGGACAGCTTCAAATCGAACTTCGGCGTAGTTTGCAGGTGCGCGACGAACTGGCGGGTGATCTCGCCAAAGTTCATATCGTTGCCGAGCTGGCTCCAGGTGGCCGCGACTTTCTGGTTCGGGTCACGCCCTTCCATCATCAGCGGCACCCACTGCTTGATCACAGCCGGGTCTTCGGAGTACTGCATGCCGGCGAACAGCGGGCTCGCTTGCAGGGCTTCGTAGCGCTTCTTCAGGAACTTGATGTTGTCATCGCCCCACACAAAGCTCATGTGCGGAGTGGAGTTGATGAACGAACGCGGGTTCTTCAGCACGCCTTGCTGAACTTGCCAGGCCCAGAACTGACGCGAGATCTGGAAGGCTTCGTTGATTTCAACGGCTTTCGCGATCTGGACGTTGCCCTTGTCGTCTTCCGGGGTGTAGTTCAGCTCGGCCAGGGCGGAGTGACCGGTACCGGCGTTGTTCCAGCCGTTGGAGCTTTCCTGGGCGACGCCGTCGAGGCGCTCGACCATTTCCATCGACATGCCAGGTTCCAGCTCATTGAGCCAGACACCCAGGGTCGCGCTCATGATGCCGCCGCCAATCAGCAATACATCGACTTTCTTTGCCTCTTGCGCGTGGACGCAAGACATCCCCATCGACAAAGCCAGCCCCAGCAGGGCCGTGTTCACTTTCTTAAACATCTGTAGCACCTATGATAAAACGCCATCCGCCCTTCCATCCTCACGCGCACAGCCCCATGTTTCACGGCAGTCACGGATGCGGCACTCAAGGATTGCAGGGTGGGCACACAAGGCCGACGAACCGCGTCGACCCCAGTTTAATGTCCCTTCTGAACTGACTTTTTATCTTTATTGGCTTCAGCTACTTGAGCGACAGTGATTCCGTCGGCACGTCTTGCGGACATGCAAACTGAATAGGTCAAACCAAGTTGGCGCGCAGAATATCACGACAAGGCTTACCCGCGCGTCTGTTGCCGACCGGTTAGTCCGGGCCCGGGCGCCCGGCCTTCTATACTCATCCTGTTTTTCTCAACGAGTGTGTGAGGAACAGCCATGAGCGATAGAAACAGCCATGAGCGATAAGAACAGCCATGAGCGACAGGAGAAGTCATGAGCGATAAAGACGATCTGCGCAAATACTCATCCCACGTCATCGACGGCGTAGAGGCTGCACCGGCACGCGCCATGTTGCGGGCCGTGGGCTTTACCGATGCAGACTTCCAGAAGCCGCAGGTCGGCATCGCCTCGACCTGGGCCATGGTCACGCCCTGCAACATGCACATCGACAAGCTGGCGCTCGAAGCCGAAAAAGGCGCGAATGCCGCGGGCGCCAAGGGCGTGATCTTCAACACCATCACCATTTCCGACGGCATCGCCAACGGCACCGAAGGCATGAAGTATTCGCTGGTGTCCCGCGAGGTCATCGCCGACTCCATTGAAGTGGTGGCCGGTTGCGAGGGATTCGACGGCCTGGTGACCATTGGCGGCTGCGACAAGAACATGCCGGGGTGCCTGATCGGCATGGCGCGGCTGAATCGCCCGTCGATCTTCGTCTATGGCGGCACCATCCAGCCGGGTGCCGGCCATACCGACATCATTTCCGTGTTCGAGGCCGTGGGCCAGCACGCCCGCGGCGACATCAGCGAGATCCAGGTCAAGCAGATCGAGGAAGTGGCGATTCCCGGCCCCGGTTCCTGTGGCGGCATGTACACCGCCAACACCATGGCCTCAGCCATTGAAGCATTGGGCATGAGCCTGCCCGGTTCCAGCTCCCAGGACGCCATTGGCGGCGACAAGGCCTCGGACAGTTTCCGCGCCGGCCAGCAGGTCATGGAACTGCTCAAGCTCGACCTCAAGCCTCGCGACATCATGACCCGTAAAGCCTTCGAGAACGCCATTCGCGTGGTGATCGCCCTCGCCGGCTCGACCAATTCCGTGCTGCATCTGCTGGCCATGGCCAACGCGGTGGATGTCGAACTGACCCTGGATGACTTCGTCGAGCTGGGCAAGGTTTCCCCGGTGGTCGCCGACCTGCGCCCCAGCGGCCAATACATGATGAGCGAACTGGTGGCCATCGGCGGCATTCAACCGCTGATGAAACGCATGCTCGATGCCGGCATGCTGCACGGCGATGCGCTGACCGTCACCGGCCAGACCCTGGCGGAAAACCTCGCCAGCGTGCCCGACTACCCGGCCGGCCAGGACGTGATCCGGCCTTTCGACCAGCCGATCAAAAAAGACTCCCACCTGGTCATTCTGCGCGGCAACCTCTCGCCCGGCGGCTCCGTGGCCAAAATCACCGGCAAGGAGGGGCTGCGCTTCGAAGGCACGGCCCGGGTCTATCACGGTGAGGAAGGTGCGCTGGCCGGCATTCTCAATGGTGAAGTGCAGCCCGGCGAAGTGATCGTGATCCGCTATGAAGGCCCCAAGGGCGGACCGGGCATGCGCGAAATGCTCTCGCCGACGTCGGCGGTCATGGGCAAAGGCCTCGGCAAGGAGGTGGCGCTGATCACCGATGGCCGTTTCTCCGGCGGCTCCCACGGTTTCGTGGTCGGTCACATCACGCCGGAAGCCTTTGAGGGCGGGCCGATTGCGTTGGTCGAGAATGGCGACAGGATCATCATTGATGCGCAAACCCGGCAAATCACAGTGGATGTCTCCGATGCCGTGCTGGCCGAGCGCAAGTCCCGTTGGGTGCGGCCGGAATCGAAATACAAGCGCGGGGTGCTGGCCAAGTATGCAAAGACCGTGTCCAGTGCTTCGGAGGGGGCTGTGACGGATAAATATCTTTAGGGCGCTGGTCCAGCGTTGTCTGGGCTATTGCCATCGTCGGAACGCCGCCCGGAGCAAGCTCGCTCCCACAGTGAATCAGGTGTACGCAGCATTTGTGTACAATCCCAATCCCTGTGGGAGCGAGCTTGCTCGCGATGGCGTCCTGTCAGGCAACCTCTACCTCAACAGCTACCCCGCCGAAGCCGTCTGCCCGATCACCTTGCAGTCGTCATCGCTTGTTTTTGCACCCTGCCGCACAGGGACACCAGCAACAGAGTGGCAAACGCACCGACTACCGCGACGGCCATGTCCTTTTGCGAGTCCCAAGGGTCGTTTTGCGCGCCGACGAAGGCGTTCGCGGTGTCATTGCCCAGAAAGGCCCCGCCGATCCACTCCACCAGTTCGTACACGGCGGACGTCGACAGCATGATGTTCAGGGTCACGAAAAACAGCCAGAACCCGCGCAGCGAAGTCAGACGCCACAGGACTTCGCGCACCGGATAAGCCAGCAGCAGTCCGTAGCTCAAGTGCACCAGTCGGTCGTAGTGATTGCGATGAACACCTGACACCTGATCGAAACTGAAGCCGAACCATGCCAAAGACCAATGATCGTAAGGCACCAGGGAATAGGTGTAGTGGGCACCCAATTCATGAACGCACAGGAACGCAAACACCAGCGTGATGGACGCCGCCGACAAGCGGAACCGGCGAGAAACCGCCACCAACGTCCCGACCAGCAACAGCACCAACAGGTTCTCCAGCGCCCAGTCCACCCGGCTGCGGGGAGAAAAACCCGACACCACGACAATCAGCAGAAACACCATCAGCAACATCAGGTCGTGCCGTAAACGCGGGTCAGGCTGCATGGCGCAATACCTCGAAGTCAGGACATGGCCCTTTTAACTTCGAGGCAAGGCCGCCGGGCAAGTTCGCTTTTTTCCTCCACCGCATGATAAGTTGTACGATGACTGACAAATATTCGTCCAGTCATGACGCTACCCCATAACAACAAGGAAACACCCATGAAAAAAGCAAAAGTGCTGATAGGTTTTCTGTGCCTGTTCAGCGGCTACGTCGCCGCTACCCCAGCTGCCGCGGACAAGGACGTGGCCCAGGCTGTCGACCACCTGACCCAGGCCATGCTGCACAAAGACATTCCGGAGCTGAACGCCTTGACCGCCGAGAACCTGACCTACGGGCATTCCAGCGGCAAGATCCAGGACAAGAAAGCCTTCATCGCCGACATCGAAACCGGCAAAAGCGCGTTCAAGACCCTTGAGATGCAAAACCAGACCATTACCGTCTCCGGCGATGTCGCGCTGGTCCGTCACCACTTCTCGGCGCAAGCGCTCAAAGGCACCGAAGTGGTGCCAACGGAAATCGAGAACTTCCAGATCTGGCAAAAACAGGACGGTAAATGGCTTCTGGTGGGACGGCAGGCGTTCAAGTTCTGATGCTCACGTAAGAAGCCGCACCGCCGGACCTGTGGGAGCGAGCTTGCTCGCTCCCACAGGGTTTTCGGGTGAATCAACCACCTTTCCACTCCCTGGGACTGAGCCCGGTTTTGCGCCGAAACGCCCGGGCCAGCGCCGAGGGGCTTTCGTAGCCGACTTCCTCGGCGATCAACGCAATCGGCCGACCTTCGCGCAGGCGTTTCTGCGCCAGGCTGATGCGCCAGCTCACCAGGTAATCCACCGGCGTCTGCCCGACCACCCGGCGAAAGTGCTCGGCGAAACTGGCCCGCGACATGTTGGCGGCGGCCGAGAGTTCGGCCACGCTCCAGGCCTTGGCCGGGGATTGATGCATCAGGCTCAGCGGCCGCGCCAGGCGCGCATCGGCAAGGCCGGCCATCATGCCCGGTTGCTGGCCAGTGGTGCTCAAGATGTGCCGCAGCAACAGAATCACCAGCAGCTCGAACAGGCGATCCATCACCGCTTCGCGTCCGCACGTACCGTTAAACGCCTCGTTGAACAGCCATTCCAGGGTCCCGGCCAGGGTCGGGATTTCATCGAGCTTGAGCACCAGAAAATCCGGCAGCGCCGCCGCCAGGGCATTGCCCGCACCGCCGTCGAAATCCAGGGTCGCGCAGACCAGTTGCGTGCCGGACGCTTCAGACGCGAACAGGCGATGACGATAGGGCCGGGGGAAAAAGATCAGGCTCGGTTCGGTCAATTGCAGATCCGGCTGATCGCCCATCTTGAGCAACAGTTCGCCAGCCTGAAGCAGGTGCAAGTGGCCGCTGGCCTGTTGGCCGTCGTAGGCGGCGGTACCGCAAAACGTGCCGCTGTGAAAGGTGCCGGCATTGACGCCGAAGTGCGTGAGCAACGTGGACAAGCGATCCATGACAAGGCTCCCGAAGGCGGATCTGGACGATCTGTCGCATATCCTCGACGATTTGCACCCAATAAGCCAGGCACTCCCCCTAACATCAGCTCCGTACCCAGCGCATACCGCGCTTCACACCACGGAGTATCACCATGACCCGCATTGCCCCGATCAGCATCGAACACGCCACCGACGCCACCCGCCCACTGCTGGAAGGCGTGCAGAAGAAAATCGGCTTTCTGCCCAACATCTTCAAAGTATTGGCCCACGCCCCGGCGGTACTGGCCTCCTACCTGCAAAACTCGGCCGCACTGGGCAAGACATCCTTGAGCGCCACGGAAAAAGAAGCGGTGTTCCTCGCCACCTCGCAGGTCAACGGCTGCGACTACTGCCTGGCGGCCCACACGCTGTTTGCCGGCAAGGCCGGGCTATCAGGTCAGGACATTCTCAGTGCGCGTCAGGGTGAACTCAACGCTTATGCCACCCTCGCCCGCCAGGTCACCGAAAGCCGTGGCCACCTGACGATCGAACAGATCGCAGCGGCCCGTGCTGCCGGCATCGACGACGGCAAGATCATCGAAGTGATCGCCCACGTGGCTTCGCAGACGCTGACCAACTACCTCAATAACGCTGCGCTGACCGACATCGACTTCCCGGCCATCGACGCCTGAATGACTTGAACGACGGAGTGCCCTCCATGAACACCGTGACCCTGTACACCACCGACACCTGCCCTTACTGCCGCAATGCCAAGGCCTTGCTGGCGAGCAAAGGCGCGGTGATGAAAGAGATCAATATCGAGCGCGACCCTGGAAAGATGCAGGAAATGCTCAACCGCAGTGGTCGACGCAGTGTGCCGCAGATTTTCATCGGCGACACCCACATCGGCGGCTTCGACGACTTGGCCAGGCTGGAGCGTCAGGGTGGGCTGATGTCGATGCTGGCCTGAGTCAGTCAGGTATTGGTTTTCCACCTGGTCCACTCCAAGACCCTGCGGGAGCAAGCCTGAACTGGTCAAGTGTCCAAAATCATCAGGCCAGTTCAGCCTGCTCGCGAAGGCGTCGGGTCAGTTGATCAAAATTAGCGGCAAACCCCTTCCTTCAGGTGGGGGAAGGATAGCGAGCCGGTATAGACGGCCCCAAGTTTTTTTTGGGGGGGGGATCCTGCTGTGCGATGTACTTTTTTATTACGTCAATTGGGGCACTGCCCCAGGATCCGATCCCAGCACTCAAGCGCCGGGATAGAAGCGACTTATACAGGCCGCTCATGACGTGATGCGTCAGAACTGGCCAGCGATATCATGCCGGAGGCTCGTACATGCTGAGCAAACAGTAACGAACGAGTGCGTCCGGAACGCTCTGCTTGTCTCTCAAAACCAGACCGAGGGCAACAGCCTTATCCGCCTCGAAAATTTCGTAGAAGACGCGATAGCCATCTGTGTTGAGTTCACGGTATTGCATGACACCCAGTTCGCTAAGTTGAGGGCTTACAGGGTAACCATAGGGTGTGACCGAGAGCTTGCGCTCGAAGACGTCAATGACGGAGTAAACCCGCGTTTCGGCAGTTGAAAACCCGTGATAGGCGGCCAGATGTTCAATCTGGTCTTCGATGCTGTATTCAGCGATTGCGGAGATGCGTACTGTGAACTTATTCATTGATTCTCCTGTTTTTATTTGTGGGCAAATCTCCTGCTCAAACGGGCTTTCAGTTCATCAGTCGAACAGTGTTTACCTTGGGCATACTCGCGCGAACTGATTGCGAGCATTTTCACAAGGGCGATTGCTTCGTCACGGCGCTTACGCTCAACGTAAGACTCCACAACATAAGCAGGCACACCGTTCTGTGTGACGACCATTGGCTCATCAAGAGGCAGGTCAGATGCGTGTTTTTTCAAAAAGCTAATTGTTTCTACTCGCATGAGAGGAAACCTCCATCCTGGGGGACGCCTGATGTGTAACGGGCGCCTGATAACGGAAAGACTCTGAACTGAACTCGAACAGAACCTTAATTGATGACCAATACGAATCGACCATCCACAGCCACCATACACCATATTTAGACCAAATCAAGACCTATAACGAACTTGATTATTTATTTTTTGTCAATGTTTATTTTTAAACTTCCGACTTTCGGTGAAGTTGAACACCGAAAATCGTGGTTTGCTTTCAATCTGCCGATCGATCGCCGGCAACTGCAGGCGTTTTTGCTTTGACATCCTCCCTCACCCCGACCTGTTAGTCGCCGCCCAGAGGAAAGAAAGGGGATTCCCTACGGCGTCAGATCGATTTCTCGCCCTGCTCGCTACCGCAGGAGTTGCGCATCGCAGGATTCAATCATCCTCATGTAACTTGATGCCGCGTTTATGCAGCACATGGGGCACCACCAGCACCAGCAGCGTCAGGGCCAGGAAGAACGCCGAGATCGGTTGCGTGACGAACACCGTCCAGTCGCCCTGGCTGATGGACAAGGCGTTACGCAGTTGTTTCTCGGCCATTGGCCCCAGCAGCATACCGACAATCACCGGGGCGACGGGGAAGTCGAAACGGCGCATCAGCACCCCGCCCCAGCCAATAGCCAACATCAGGATCAAGTCGAAGGATGAGTGGCGCATGCCATACACGCCGATGGTGGCGAATACGAGGATGCCGGCATTCAGGTAGGGCCGGGGGATTTGCAGCAGCTTGACCCACAGCCCCACCAGCGGCAGGTTCAACACCAGCAGAATCACGTTGCCGATGTACAGCGAGGCCACCAGTGTCCAGACCAGGTCGGCGGAGGTTTCGAACAGCATCGGCCCTGGTTGCAGGTTGTAGTTCTGGAACGCCGCCAAGAGGATCGCAGCGGTGGCGGACGTCGGGATGCCCAGGGTCAGCAACGGCACCAGGGACCCGGTCGCGCTGGCATTGTTGGCCGCTTCCGGGCCGGCGACGCCTTCGATGGCACCCTCGCCCTTGTTGGCGGAAAACTCCTTGGGATACTTGCTGAGTTTGCGTTCGGTGGAATAGGACAAAAAGGTCGGAATCTCGGCGCCACCGGCCGGAATCGAACCGAACGGAAAGCCGATCAGCGTGCCGCGCAACCAGGCGGGGACTGAGCGTTTCCAGTCGGCGCGGGTCATCCACAACGAGGTGAGGCGATGCCGGCCCTCGTTGGCTTCTGTCTGATAGAGCAAGCTGTACAAGGCCTCGCCCACAGCGAACAACCCGACCGCCACCAGCACCACCTCGATACCGTCCACCAGTTCGGGAACGCCCAATGTGTAGCGGGCAATACCCGAGGTCGAGTCCAGGCCGATCAAACCGATGGTCAGCCCGACGCCCAGCGAGGCAAACCCGCGCAGCATCGAAGCGCCGAGCACCGCCGACACGGTGGTGAACGACAGCACGAGGATCGCGAAGTATTCGGTCGGACCGAAATTCAGGGCCAGCCTGGCCACGATGGGCGCAAACAACGTCAGCAAAATTGTGGCGATGGTGCCGGCGACGAATGAGCCTAT
Organism: Pseudomonas sp. P4_C1; assembly: GCF_056402155.1. Classification (NCBI taxonomy): domain Bacteria; kingdom Pseudomonadati; phylum Pseudomonadota; class Gammaproteobacteria; order Pseudomonadales; family Pseudomonadaceae; genus Pseudomonas; species Pseudomonas sp. P4_C1. Next base: position 1,995 of record NZ_JBFUHY010000063.1, on the reverse strand, counting down.
CGCCGCCGTTGCCAGCGCAGGTCCCGCCCGGCCGTTGCGCGCCATCAGGTTGCCTTCCAGGGCCGTGACCATGGACGACGACTCGCCGGGAGTGTTGAGCAGAATCGAAGTGGTGGAGCCGCCGAACTGCGCGCCGTAATAGATACCGGCGAACATGATCAAGGCGCCAGTGGGGTCGACCTTGGCGGTGATCGGCAACAGCAGGGCCACCGTCAGCGCCGGACCGATCCCCGGCAACACGCCGATGGCGGTGCCGAGCAGGCAGCCGATGAACCCCCACATCAGATTGATCGGCGTCAGCGCCGCGGCAAAACCCATCGCCAGGCTTGAAAGAATGTCCACAGTGTCGATCTCCTTTCAAAGCCAGATATTGATCAGCGACGGCAGGGAAACCCCCAGCCCGGCGTTGAACAGCCAGTAGATCGGCAGGGTCAAGGCAATGCCGATGGCCAGGTCCCGCAGGGGATGACGGCTGCCGAAACCCCGCGCCGAACAGGCAAACAGCAACCCGGCGGCCAGCACAAAACCGATGAGGTTGATCAGCAGCGCCACCCCGACAAGCCCCGCGGTCACCCAGGCCGCACCGGCTTTTCCACCGGGCACCGTGGCGGTGTCGTTATCCAGTTCGCGAAAGCCGCCACTGATGGCCTGATACCCCAGCAGCAGCCCCACGGCGCCCAGAAACCCTGCCACGACATAGGGATAAACGTACGCCGGCAGGATGACGAAACCCATTTCCGGCGGAAAACGGTAGGCACCCATCGCCAACACGACACTGATGGCGATCAGGCCGATGCCGACGGCCAATTGCGTCGGCACCACTGTACGTAGTGTGGCCATTTCAAATCAGCCCGACCTTGACCAGCATGGCGCGCAACCTCACGTGTTCTTCCTCGACGAATTTACCGAACTCATCGCCGGTCAGCACGCTGGGCGTCCAGGCGTTGGTCTGGATATTGTCCTGCCAGACCTTGCTGTTGGTGGCGGCCACGACCGCGTCGATCACCTCTTTACGCTGCTGCGGGGTGAGGCCCGCTGCACCGTAAACGCCGCGCCAGTTGCCGATCGTCACGTCATAGCCGCTCTCCTTGAGGGTCGGTGCCTCAATGCCGGGAACGCGCTCCGGCGCACCGATGGCCAGGACACGGAACTGACCGGTCTTGATGTATTGGCCCAACTCGGCGTAACCGCCGGTGATCACCTTGAGCTGGCCGCCCAGCGCCTGGGCAACCACCTCACCACCGCCACCAAATGCCACGTAATTCACCTTGTTGACCGGCACGTCCAGCTTGCCCGCCAGCTCGGCGATGCCGATGTGATCCACCGAGCCCTTGGAGCCGCCGCCCCAGGTGATGCTCGTCGGATTGGCCTTGAAGGCCTTGATCAGGTCATCGAGGGTCTTGTATTCGGACTCCTTGCGCACGGCGATCACGTTGTATTCGGTAAACAGCCGGGCAATCGGCGTCACATCCTTCAGGCTGATCTGCGGTTTGTTCTGTTCGATGCCCGCGACCATGATCGCGCCGACCACCAGCAAGGCGTTCGGGTCACCCTTGGTGCTGTTGGCAAATTGCGCCAGCCCCAGGGTCCCGCCCGCGCCGCCCTTGTTCTCGAAGGTCACGGCCTTGGCGGTATTGGCTTCGACCATGGCCTTGCCCAGCACCCTGGCGGTCTGGTCGTAACCACCGCCCACCGAACCCGGGGCCATGAATTTCACGGTATCCAGCGCGAAGACGGGGGCGACCAGCACGACAGCGGTCAAACCAGCGGCCATGCAGCGACTGAAACGACGGATCAAAGCGGACATGGGTATCTCCTGATTGCATTGTTTTTATAGGTGCCGTTCGCCCATCGAGGTGTGCGATGAACATGGGCCTGCGGACAAGCTTAGGCCATGGATCCGTGGGTTGATCTGTTTTGCTGAAACCACCTGCCAAGGACGCTGCAAACCCCCTGTGGGAGCGAGCTTGCTCGCGATGGCTGTGTGTCAGACAC
>NZ_JBFUHY010000062.1:0-30058 GCF_056402155.1 Pseudomonas sp. P4_C1 | reverse complement strand
GGGATCACCCATTCGGTAGCATCCAGTACATCGAAAATAGTGACGTTTGGGCCTTTGAGCGGCTTGCCAAGAATGAATGCCAGCTCCACTTCAACGCGCGGCACGATAAAACGGTTGAAGGGGATATCGGTACCTTCGTCGAACAGCATGTCGTCAAGCAACGCCCCGTAATCCGGTTCTGTAATGTTTGATGAAACCTGCATGGCCCGAGAGGTCAGGCCAATCTTGTGCCCCACCAGCTTGCGTCCGTTCTTTATTTTCTGCGCCACCCAGGCTCGCTGAATGGCATAGGCATCTTCGATGGTGATCTGTGGATGCGCGAGGGAGAACTGCCCGACTTGCTCACGAGAGCGTTCGGCGTTGTCCAGTTGAGCAGCGGCTTGCTGGATGAATTCTTGATCGAGCATGACGTGGATCTCTTAATGAGGATTGACGATGGCGGCAGGCGTGCGCAGCACCAGGAAGGCGCCTGCGACGATCAAGGTCGCGAGGACGTAGAGGGCAAGGCTGGCGCTGTGGGTGGTGTCACGCATCCAGCCAATCAGATTGGGTGTCAGAAACGAGGCAATACTTCCCAGAGAGCTGATCAAGGCGATGCCCGCCGCCTGGGTGCTGTTTGACAGGAATGCGGGAGGCAGCTGCCAAAACATCGGTAGTGCGGCGCTCGCGCCCATACCGGCAATCACCAATCCGCCGATTACCATGAAGGGATCGTCAGGCAAAAGTCCGGCTACGGCGATACCGAGGGCTGACATGAGCAATGGCACACTCAAGTGCCACCGGCGTTCGCGGCGCCGATCCGATGAGCGTCCGCAGGCGATCATGAAACCGCAGCCTGCCAGATAGGGCAGAGCACTGAGCAGGCCGACCTTGCCATCGCTGCCAATCCCGGAGCTGTGAATCAGTGTAGGCATCCAGAAAGCTAGTGTGTTGACCGCCAACATGACCGCGCAATAGATGCCCACCAGCAGCCAGACCTGAGGATCTCGCAGTATTCCGCCGAACGAGATGATGGATTTGCGTTGCTCTTCGCTAGCCAGTTGGTTGCGCAGTTGGTCTTTCTGCTGGTTGCTGAGCCAGCTGACTGACTCGAAGTTGTCGGGCAACACCTTGAGTACCAGCAAGCCGAGAAGCACGACTGGCGCGCCTTCAATCAGGAACATCCACTGCCACCCACGCAGGCCCCCAACATCATGAAAGCCTTGCAGGATACCGCCCGATAGAGGGCCACCGACGACCCCGGCCAGCGGCACGGCAATGGCAAACAACGCGGTTACTTGTGCGCGCCTGCTGGCCGGATACCAGCGGTTCAGGTACACCAAAATGCCTGGGAAAAATCCGGCCTCGGCGACGCCGAGCAAGAAGCGCAACGCGTAGAAACCCTCAGCGTTTTCGATCAACAGCATGCTGGTCGACAGGGTCCCCCAGACGACCATCAACAAAGCGATCCAGCGTCGTGGCCCGATGCGATCCAGAGCGATGTTGCTGGGGACACCGAACATCGCGTAGGCAACAAAGAACAGGCCCGCACCAAAGCCGTAGACGGTATCGCTGAACTGCAGGTCGGCGCCCATCTGCATCTTGGCGAAACCAATGTTGATCCGATCAAGATGAGCAAACAGGTAACACACCAGCAGCAGTGGCATCAGCCGCCAAGTCACTGTGCGGTGGGTGGACATTGAGGCATCGCTCAAAGGCTGTGTAGCGGAAGTGGCTATGCTCATGATTTTGTACTTTTTGTGAGAGTGGCCGTTGGGGGGGGGGGAGGGCTTGCTAATTCGCCTGCTGCTTGAGGAAGGCATGCACGTTGTTGAGCTTGAAGTTCAGCTCGGGGTGCAGCTCGATCATTTCAAACGACAGCGCCAGCAGACGTTCCGCCTGCAGCGGAGCAAAGTGCGCGGTAATGACTTCGAACAGCTTTTCAGCGACCTGTTGGCGCGTCGCCAGGTCGCGGCCATGGCCAACCTTCAGCGTCATGTGGACGAAGGCGTAATCGTGTTTACCGTCGGCCATGCGCCACGTATCCAGTCGAACGCCTCGGCTTCGGATACCCCCCAGCGGAAATACACCGCTGCCCCCCAGTGTCGCGTGGACTTTTTCAAAAAGGCCCGGCAAGTCGGCCTGTAGCTCGATGTTGTCGGTGTATTCAGCAATAAAATGCGGCATGTGCCCTCCTGGTAGGCAGTTGCGCTGAACGGCGGGCGCGCCCCTGCCGCTTGAGCGAAATTCAGAGCGGGAAAATGGCGTTGATCTGGCCGGTTCCGGAGCTGCCAAAGGGCTCTGTGAGGACTTCGACCGGCTTGTTGTAGTCCGGTCCGCCCAGCAGACCCAAGAGCATTGCGGTGTCGTGCATCTTGCCCTCGCCGAAGCAGTGTTCGGCGTAATCAGGAAGCATCGCGCAGAACTCTTTGAATCGACCTTCACGCCACAGCTTGACCACGTGCATGTCGACCTGTTTGTCGAATTCGCGCGTCCAGTTGTGGATGTTGGCTTCCGCTTCGCGATCGTCAGAGAAACGGTGTGACAGAGAACCGGAGGCCAGCACCAGGACTTTGCCGTCGCTCTTCTCGATTGCGCGGCGTACGGCGGCGCCGAAAGTGAAGCTGTCTTCCAGACGATGCCAGGCACACCAGGCCGCGATGGAAATCACCTTGAGCTTTTCGGCTGCAGGTACATCCATGTGCATGTAGCGCATGGGCACCAGGGTGCCGTATTCCAGTTCCAGGCTCGGGATGTTATGCGACAGCGTGCGCACCCCGGCCGCGTTGGCTTCCTCTGCGATCAGTTGTCCGAGTTCCGGGCAGCCTGGGTAGTGGTAAACCATGTCCTTGATGAAATGCGGTAGTTCATTGCTTGTGTAAACACCACTGAAATGCTCACCGTTGTTCACGTGGTAGCCGCTGTTCACCAGCCAGTGCACGTCGAACACGACGGCGGTGTCGGCACCTAACTCACGCGCGCGACGACCTATTTCCTTATGCCCTGCAATAGCTGCAGCACGGCAGCCGTGGTGTTTGCCCGGCAGTTCGGACAAGTACATCGACGGTACATGGCAAACTTTTGCTGCCAGGACGACTTCGCCCATGATGATTCTCCTGAAATTATTCTTGTCGATTCAATTCAGCGGCCAGTGAGAACCGCGATGAGCTGATGCGCGCCTCATCGCAGCCTTCAGCAGCGGCTATCGGCTGCTCACAATCCCCAGCGAGGGATGTGATGATTGCCCATGGAAATGCAGACGTTCTTGATTTCGGCGAAAACTTCAAAGCTGTATTGGCCACCTTCGCGCCCGGTACCGGAACCTTTCACGCCACCGAACGGCTGACGTAGATCACGCACGTTCTGGCTGTTGATGAATACCATGCCGGCTTCGATGCCGTAGGCCAGACGATGCGCCTTGCCGATGTCCTGGGTCCAGATGTAGGACGCCAGGCCGTATTCGGTGTCGTTAGCCAGTTGCAGGGCCTCGGCTTCATCCTTGAACGGAATCAGGCACACTACCGGACCGAAGATTTCTTCCTGGGCAATGCGCATTTTATTGTTCACGTCGGCGAACACCGTCGGCTGGATGAACTGACCTTTGCTCAAGTGGGCTGGCAGGTTGGCCGGACGTTCCAGGCCGCCAGCGAGGAGGGTGGCGCCTTCTTCGATGCCGATCTTGATGTAGCCGGTGACCTTGTCGTAGTGGGCCTGGGTGATCATCGAGCCGACCTGGGTTTTCGGGTCTTGCGGATCACCGACGATCAAGCGTTTGGCACGTGCCGCGAACTCRGCCACGAACTGCGGGTAAACACTTTCCTGAATGAAGATACGGCTACCGGCGGTGCAGCGCTCGCCATTGAGCGAGAAGATGGTGAACAACGCCGCGTCGAGGGCACGCTCCAGGTCGGCATCTTCAAAGATCAACACCGGGGACTTGCCGCCCAGTTCCATGGAATACTTTTTCAGGCCGGCGGTTTGCATGATTTTCTTGCCGGTGGCAGTGCCGCCGGTGAAGGAGATCGCTCGTACGTCCGGGTGCCTGACCAGCGCGTCACCGGCAGTCGCACCATAGCCCTGGATGACGTTGAGCACACCGTTCGGAATGCCGGCTTCGACGGCCAGGCGACCCAGTTCGTTGGCCGTCAGCGGCGACAGCTCGGACATTTTAAGCACGGCAGTGTTGCCCAGTGCCAGGCACGGTGCTGTCTTCCAAGTTGCCGTCATGAACGGCACGTTCCAGGGTGACACCAGGCCGCAAACGCCCACCGGCTGGTACAAGGTGTAGTTGAGCATCTGGTCGTCGACCGGGTAACTGTGGCCGTCCATGCGGGTGCAGACTTCGGCGAAAAAATCGAAGTTGTGCGAAGCGCGCGGAATCAACACGTTTTTGGTCTGATGGATCGGCAGGCCCGTGTCCAGGGTTTCCAGCTCGGCCAGGTGTGGAACATTTTGCTCAATTAGTTCGCCAAGTTTGCGCATGAGTCGTGCGCGCTCTTTGGCCGGTGTATTGGCCCATTTAGGAAAGGCTTCCTTGGCTGCCGCCACCGCCTGTGCAACTTCTTCGGCACCGCCGCTGGCCACTTCACCAATCGCTTCGCCGGTGGCTGGATTGTAGTTGGTGAAGGTATCTTTGCTTTCGACCTCACGGCCATTGATCCAATGTTTGATCATATTGCTCAAGCCTCTTTACGTGCGGAGAAAAAATCCGCTTCGCTGACAATTCGATTAACGAGGCGACCAACACCTTCGACCTCCACGATCACTTCATCGCCTGGAACTACGTCTGCAAGGCCTTCCGGCGTACCGGTGGCGATCATGTCGCCGGGCTGCAGGGTCATGAAACTGGACAGGTATTCGATCAGGTAAGGAATGTCGAAGATCATGTCTTTGGTCGAGCCTTCCTGGCGAAGCTCACCATTGATCCAGGTGCGCAGTTTCAGATTGCCCGGATCGGGGACATCTGCAACATCGACAATCCAGGGACCCACCGGGGTCGTGGCGTCACGGTTTTTTACCCGCAAATTAGGGCGGTAGTAGTTTTCCAGGTAATCGCGGATCGCGTAGTCGTTGCATACGGTGTAACCCGCCAGATAGCTCAGCGCATCTTCACGCTTGACGTTGCGCGCAGGCTTGCCGATGACCGCAACCAGTTCGCACTCATAGTGCATGTAGGCAACGTTGTCAGGTCTCCAGGTGATCTGATTGTGGCCGGTGTAGGTGCCCGTTGATTTAACGAACACCAAAGGTTCGGTTGGCGGCGCGAAGGCGAGTTCGGCAGCGTGATCGGCATAGTTCAGGCCGAGGGCAAACATGTTGCCATGGGCCGGCGGCAGCCACTCGACCTGGTCTTCACTGAGGGAGCGGCCATCGCTCAGATGCACGATGTTGTCTGCATCAACCGTGACGGAATGTATTTGGCTTTCGAATCGGATACGAGCGTGTTTCATACGGTGCCCTCCTGCTCGGCAACGATGACATTGGTCAGGCATCCCAGACCCTGGATTTCTACGTCTACGCGGTCACCTGGCAGGACATCGACACGACCCGAAGGTGTCCCGGTGATCAACACATCTCCGGCATACAAGGTCATGAACTCGCTGATTTCGGCGATCAGCTGAGGAATCTTGCGTACGAAGTTTGCGGTGGAGTCTTCCTGTCGAAGCTCGCCATTGACTCGTAGTTGCAGGGTCAAGTCATGCGGATTGGCAAGCTGTTCGCGCGGTACAAATTCAGGGCCGATGGCGCAGAAACCATCGCGACATTTTGCTTTCACGGCAGGGCGGTAATAGCTCTCTTCCGGAAGACTGAATTCGTTGACGATGGCATAGCCAGCAACGTGATTCATCGCCTCGTCAACACTGACTCGACTGGCATCCTTGCCGATCACCACCCCCAGAGCCGGGCCAGGTTGCAATGAAACTCCTGCACCGGGATGCACCACGGCGCCGCCATGTACGTTGCGCGTATTCGGCGTCTTGATGAACAGAACCGGTTTGACAGGCAGCTTTTGATACGGCGGCTGCTCGAATTCAGAAAGGCGCTTCAGCAGCAATCCCTGGTAGTTCAGCGCTACACCGAGCAGGGTGCCGGTCGCAATGTCATGCAAGGCATGGCTCATGCTTCTCTCCTGGCAGTGGCGGGACTGGAGGTGTCCGGCCTGATTATTGTTAACATGTTATCGTTATAGTTAATATGTTAATGATCGTCAAGCACCTTATCGTTCATGGCGATTTACTCGCAACGGGTGCACCATGGGGGGGCGGGGGATGTCGGGACTAAGAAAAATGAGAAGTGTGTGATGAGCGATCGGTATCCAATTCCTAACATCAACATCGGCCAGGTCTACGATCAGCGCTACAGCGATAGCGAGGTGCATTACGACAAGCTCGGCAACCTGGCGGGTTTCTTTGGGCGCAACATGCCAGTGCACCGCCATGATCGATTTTTCCAGGTGCATTACGTCAAGAGCGGAACGGTGAGGGTCTATCTTGATGATCAGCAGTACGTCGAGTCGGGTCCCATGTTTTTTCTCACCCCACCGACGATTCCCCATTCTTTCGTGACGGAGGCGGACAGCGACGGCCACGTGCTTACCGTTCGCCAGCAGTTGATCTGGCAATTGATCGAAAGCGATCCCGGGCTGGCACTGGGTCCGCAACTGCCCCCTGCTTGTGTGGCGCTTGATCACCTGAGGCCTGAGCTGCAAAGCGAAGCGCGGCGACTGACATTTCTATTCGAAGAACTGCGAGGGGAGATGAACAGTGGGGCCGCCGGTCACAGTGCAGCGGTGTTAAGCCTGACTCGACTGATCATGGTCAGCGTATTACGGCTGTGCGCAAACCCTCTCGAAGCGACGCCCACGCGACGTGAAGACTTGCAGATCTTTCATCGATTCAATGCGCTGATTGAAGAGCATTATCTGGAGCACTGGGCGCTTGGCCGTTATGCGCAGGCCATTGGTGTTACCGAAGCGCGGCTTAACGACGTCTGTCGACGTATTGCCGATTTGCCATCCAAGCGCTTGGTGTTCGAAAGAGTCATGCAGGAAGCCAAGCGTCTGCTGTTGTTCACGGGCAGTTCGGCAAATGAAATATGCTACCTGCTGGGCTTCAGGGACCCGGCGTATTTCAGTCGTTTTTTTCAGCGCAATGCTGCAATGACACCAGGAGAGTATCGCCAGCGACATTCGGGTTTTCGCTAACGACTTGTGTTTTTTTGCGGCTGAATCGTGTTTGTTTCTGGACACAGGTGTGCGGCCGATTTCCAGGCGGTTGCGCTGCTGAAGCACCAACCGTAAGCTGTTGGCTTGTTCACATAGCCCAATCAAAATGTCCAATCCCAGACCTTCCTTGACACTCACCTTGCTCCAGGCTCGCGAAGCGGTAATGACGTTTTTCCGTCCTGGCCTTAACGATCATGACTTGACCGAGCAGCAGTGGCGAGTCATTCGAATCTTGCGCCAACAGGGCGAACTTGAAAGCCACCAGTTGGCACATCAGGCCTGTATTCTCAAACCCAGCATGAGCGGTGTACTCAAGCGCCTGGAGCGCGACGGCCTGGTTATTCGCAGGAAATCGGCTGAAGATCAGCGACGCATTTTCCTCAATCTGACTGAGCAAGGACATGAATGCTTTTTGTCGATGAGCGAGGGGATGGAGCGCAATTACCTCGAGATCCAGCGGCAGTTTGGTGAGAAGAAACTGCAGAAATTGCTCGAGCTACTCGAGGATCTTAAAAAGATTAAGCCCTGAAAAGGGCTGGCTGCTTTTTCAAATCGGCGACATCCGCAGTCATGAAGTGCTCATCACAGACTGGGATCGTCAGAGCGTGCGAGCGGGTTTTCACTGAGGGGAGTAATCTCCATCCACCCGGCTTCCAGCGAGTGCAGTAGATGGCCAATCTGATCAAGCTCACCTTCTTCGCTATCGAGCGAAGCGAGGCATTTGGAGCTTGATTCCGCCAGGCGGGTGATGGCGACATCAACCAAGCGCATTCCTTCCTCACTCAATTGAATCAATTGACCTCGGCGATCACGTGGATCGGGAATCCGGTTGGCGACGCCGCGTTCTACCAATTTGTCCGCTCGATAGGTGGCAGCGCCTGACGTCACCTTCAGCAGACGAAAGACATCGGTAGGGCGCATGCAGTAAGGCGGGCCGCTTCGCCGTAAAGCGAACAGCAGCATGAGATCCTTCATTCCCAGTTCAAGGTCGTCCGCGATTACCTCAATGTGGTGATCGATCAACATGGCGAGGCTTCGGATTCGGAGAGTAATCGCCAATCCATGGTGATCCAGATCCGGACGTTCGTTACGCCACGCTTGCGCCACGGCCTCAGGGCTGGCGGCAGGAAACAATAAATCGTTCATGCAAAATCCATCAGGTGGCTTTGAGGTGATCATACCTCAGTGCGAACCAGGTGTGCCCTGCAGCTATGGCGCTGCTGAGGCGATGAACCCAAGTGCATTGAGGCCGACGGAGCGTTCATCGTAAAGCGTTAACATGGTAACGAATTTTCTTGACGATCGGTAAAGGTGAGCATAGCCTAAAACTATCTTAATAATTGAGATACTTCTTTATTAAGATAGTTTTGGCCGCCTGGCTGCGGCTCTTCTAAAAAACAAGAACGGGACTCGCTATGCTGACCGCTGAACAGAACCGCCTGCTGACGGACGTTTCCCCTGGCACACCTCTGCACAGGTATTGGAAACGGCAATGGATTCCTGCACTGCGCAGTGAGGCGCTTGAGCCGGGAGGCACGCCGCAACGTGTCGAATTGCTATGCGAAAAATATGTCGCCTTTCGCGCAGATGATGGCCATGTCGGATTCCTTCATGAGGCGTGCCCACACCGCGGCGTTTCGCTGGCGTTGGGTCGAAATGAAGGTAACCGTCTGACTTGCATCTTCCATGGTTGGAGTTTTGACACGCAGGGCAACTGCACCAAAATGCCAACCGAGAAAGACCAGACTTTTTGCAAAAAGGTAAAGGGTCAGGGGTTCGAGGTTCGCGAGGGTGGCGGTATTGTTTGGGTGTACTTGGGGGAGGGTGAAGCGCCGGCCTTCACCGACTATGCATTCACCTATTTTGATCGTAAGCACGCCAGACCGCGGGCTTCCTATAACGAAGCGAACTGGTTGCAAAACGTCGAAACGTTGATGGACTCGGCCCATATCGGACTGCTGCACCATGACACCACGGCGAACCCGGAGCTTCCCCAAGCTGGGCTTCAGCTCGTCACTGGCAACGACACCCCCAAGTACACGCTGGAAAGCAAGCCGTATGGCTTGCGGTCGTATTCGTTGCGCACCACTGGTCAGGAGCAGGACTACCTTCGGGTTACCGAGTTCGTAGCACCGGCGACCGCGTTCATTGGTACCACCGAACAAGAAGCGGGTTTTCTGATCATCGTGGTGCCAGTCAACAATACGCGCAGTCTTCAGTGGTACGTCTATTGGGATTCGCGCCAACCTATCGATGAAAATCTCCCGGATTTCGCGCTACTCGGTACCGATGAATCCGACGACAACTTCGCAGCGTCCCGCCAAGGTCTTTCCAACTATGGGCAAGATCGCGAAGCAATGCGTGCCGGTCGGAGCTGGACAGGTGTTCCGGGCGTTATTTTTGAGGATTATGCCGTTGCGGAGAGCATTCCCATCGTCGATCGGACACGGGAGTTTCTGGGTAGCGGGGATCTCGCAATTGTCCGTTTACGGCGTGAATTGATGGAGCGGATCCGCCAATCGGAAGCCAATGAAGACAGCATCCAGGCGCAAGCGAGCGATTACCGTTCATTGAGGGCGTTGGCTGACATGATTCCTGTTGGGACCGTCATTCAGGACTACACGGAGCAGGTGCGTCAAGAACGCAGAATGACTTATCTCTGAGCCCGTTAGGCCGTCAGATTGATGAGCTGGCGGCCGAACGCTCCAATAACAATCCATGGTTCGGGCTAGGTTGCGAAATGCCAAACACATTCCAGGTGTACATCAAATCAGTCACCCATGAGGCAGATGGGGTACTGGCGTATGAGCTAAAAGGGCTGGAGGGCGTGACGCTTCCTGCATTTACTCCGGGGGCCCACATTGACGTCATTGCGGAGGCTATTCCTCTGCGCAGTTACTCCTTGCTAAACGAACCGTCCGAGAGAAATCGTTACGTCATAGCGGTAGCCAAAGACCCTAAAAGTCGTGGTGGATCGATCATGATTCACGAACGCTTGCGTCCCGGGGACAGGTTGCAGGTCAGTGAGCCCAGAAATCTGTTCCCCCTCTCTGAAGGCGAGCACCGTTCTGTGCTGATCGCGGGTGGGATAGGGGTTACGCCGCTTTGGTGTATGGCGCAGCATTTGAATAGCAAAAACATGGACTGGGAGCTGCATTACTTCGCTCGCAGTGTTAACCACGCCGCGTTGATCGACGCGATGCAAGGTCACATCACCCAGGACAAGGTCCAGTTGCTGTTGGGGTACGACGTCGAGGCTACCGTCGCTCACATCCAGGAGGTTTTCCGTGGTGATGATGGAACCCGGCATTACTATTGTTGCGGGCCTGCGGGGATGATTCAGGCCTATTCTCAGCAAGCAAAGGCGCTTTCCATCGCTGATAGCAGAGTTCACTTCGAGAGCTTTATACCGCTGCAGGAAGCCGCGACATCGGGTGGGTATGAGATCGTACTGGCGAAGACCGGGAAGACCCTCAAGATGGAGCAGGGCAAAAGCATACTCGATGCGCTGATTGAAAACGGTGTAGAGGTGATGCATTCCTGTCGCGAAGGCATCTGTGGTGCTTGTGAGGTGCGGGTGCTGGAGGGCACGCCAGACCATCGCGATTCAATTCTCAGCGAGGCAGAAAAGCAGGCGGGCAAGACTGTCTTTGTCTGCTGCTCAGGAAGCAAGACGCCTCGTATGGTGTTAGACCTGTAATACCCGCCCTCTGGCGGGTTTATCAAGCATAGGTAGGCTCGTTGACAAAACGATACGTATAGTTTTATATATAGAGTACTTTCAACGAGAACAAAAAATGTCCAACGACTCTCTGCGTGTGATGTGGTTTGTCCCTCCTGCCATTGCGGTAGCAGCCTCGTGGCAAATGCCGGCAGATTTGCGCCTCGAGTCTTCGATGACTCAATCGTCTGATGAGCAGTACTCGTCACTGTGTGCAGGAGAGGTCGACGCGGTCGTAACGTCGATCGACAACGTTCTGCACTGGAACCGCCGGCAAGGTCCACAAGACTTCGTGGTGATTGCTCAGATTGAAACCACCACGCCGTTACAACTGGTCGGCTCCTCGGCCATGTCAGCTCCTGCGGATTTGCGCGGTGCCAACATTCTGGTGGATGCCCCCGAGAACGGTTTTGTCATTGCCCTTCGAGCGCTACTCAAGGAAGCAGGACTCGGTGCTGACGACTATCGCCTGACACCCGTTGGCGGGGTGCGTGAGCGGTTTACGGCTCTTGTTGCGGGGGAGGGTGATGCGACCTTGCTCGGGCCGCCGTTCGACACCATGGCGGTTCAGCGGGGACTCAAGAAAATTGCAACAATTCAGGATGTATTTGCCAATTTTCCAGGTCAAGGATTGGTCGTGAGGAAATCGGTGAGTCATGCGAATGAAGCGCTGAAAGCGTGGGTACGCATCCTCAACGCAACGCTAACGACCCTACCTGGCGACACGGCAAAGCTGACAGAGGCTTTGGAGGTACTTGGCATGCCTGTCGAAGCAGTGACAGCACTGGTGAATACATTCCCTGGAACTCTGACGCCTTCTCGCGAGGGAATTGAACTTCTTATTGGACAGAGAGCGCTGCTTGGGTTACCCGGCGCGGATTTTACCTATGAGCAAATTGTCGACGGCTCATTCTTACAATAATTCGGAGGTGCACATGAAGAAGTTCTCGCTCGGTACATTTTCTTTAAAAACCAATCCGCAGCACCGCTTTGCTGGTCTGGTTGTCGACGGAAAAGTTGTTCCAGTCAGCAGTGTGGCTGAGGAGTTCGGGGTTGATATTCTCCGAGAAAAAAATGTGCTGTCGCTACTGGAAAACTGGGATGCCAGTTGCGCCGCGCTCGAATCGATTGTGAGTAAAGCCACTACTTCCTCTTGGTATAATGAAGATCAACTCACGTTTCGCCCTGCGATTGACCTGCCGCGGCAAGTGTTCTGCACAGGCGCAAACTATCGAAAGCATGTAGTGGATTTGACCGTTGATTCAAATGTCGGACCAGAAGGGCTGAGCAAGGAAGAACTGAGGAAGTGGGCCGAAGATATGATGGATCAGAGGGTGGCTAATGGAGAACCCTATGTATTCACCAAACCAGTCTCTGCAATTTCGGGTGCCTATGAGGACTTGGTACTTCCACCCACTACCAGCAAGCCGGACTGGGAGTTGGAATTGGCCGTAGTGATAGGCAAGGAGGGGTACAATATCCGGGCGGAAGAGGCCATGGATTATGTCGCCGGTTATACGATCATCAATGATATCTCGGCTCGTGACCTGATTCCACGCACTGACTACAAGATGCTCGGTACCGACTGGCTGAGATCGAAAGGGCAGCCAGGCTTTCTTCCGCTTGGTCCGTATCTGGTTCCCAAGCAGTTCGTTGAAGATCCACACAACCTCTCGATGCAACTGACAGTGTCCGGCAAAACAATGCAGGATGAGACGACCGCAGATATGCTTTTTGGAATTGAACAACAAATTGCATACATCTCGAAGTACGCAAAGCTATTGCCAGGTGATGTGATTTGTACCGGATCCCCTGCAGGCAATGGAACTCATTACAATCGTTTCTTGCGCGACGGCGATATTATGGTTGGCACCATTGCCGGACTGGGTGAGCAGCGGCAGAAGTGCATCAGTTATCCAGGTTGAGGTAACGTATTATGCAAACGATCGATGACAATCCAGATCGGGCCTTTTTGGAACGTGTTATTTCAGAGGCCCAATTCGACATCCCGTTTGAATTGACTGCTGGACTAAGTGCGCTTGGCGCTCGGTTGGTTCATGGCCGCCCTGGAGCTATCGAACTCAGTTTCGAAGCGCCAGTAACAGCCATTCAGGGAAATGGTGTTATAGCCGGTGGCACCTTGATGACCATGCTCGACTATGCCATGGCTTTTGCAGTGCTCAGCATGCTGCCCTGCGGGCAAACCTGTGCCACTACCAGTATTACGGTGAATATGCAGGCGGCTGCGAAACCGTCGTTGTTGAAAGCAAAGGCAACAGTTGAGCGTGTGGGTCGTCAGATTGCATTCGCCAGAGCCGAACTTCATGACCCTCAGCGAGAAGTGCTGGTCGCCAGTTCGTCAGCAACATTTGTGGTTATGCCGGTGAGTCGCCTAAAGGCGGCATGAGTCAAAAAAAATTTAGTTAATTACGAAACTAAACGAACCGTTTTTGAGGCTTCATGATGAATAACATTACCGAAGTGGCCTATAAGCCAGTACGGAGAATTGTCACTGGTCATAACGAAGCTGGTGAGTCGATTTTCACCAGTGACGCCAATACTCCAAATGTTCTGGCACAAGCTGGTAAACCGGTCGCACAAGTCGTTTGGGCAACGGGTGCGGGGCGCGCGGACGGCTTGGATCCAGCGCCAGCCGGACACAAATTTGGTTTTCATTCTGAGGATGGTTCGCTTCTTCGGATAGTCGACTTCCCACCAGACGAGGCTTATGACCAAGAAAAGTTGGTCGAATTTCTCGATAACGAAGGTGTTCGCGACAAGAAGAAGCCTCGACATTTCTGGTTCCACAAAACGGAATCGCTTGATTACGCCGTGGTACTCGAGGGCGAGATTGTCGCGATGATGGATCACGGTGAGACCGTTATGCGGCCAGGAGACGTACTGGTACAGCGCGCAACGAACCACAGTTGGTCGAATCGTTCAGGGCGTAACTGTCGAATGCTGTTTGTCCTGTTAGCGCTGAAAGAAGGAGAAAAACTGTGAGAAAAATTATCATAACCGCCGCTATCACAGGTGGTGCTCATACGCCGTCGATGTCTCCTCATCTGCCGGTTACTCCCGAAGAGATTGGCGATCAGGCGATCGAAGCAGTAAAAGCGGGAGCGGCGATCGTTCATCTTCACGCCCGAAACCCTGAGGATGGTCGGCCCACTGGCGATCCTGAAATCTTCCGTCAGTTCGTGTCTCGAATTAAGGCCGAAACGGATGCCATCGTGAACATTTCTACGGGCGGTGGAGGCCCGGGAATGGCAATTAGCGAGCGTGCGGCGGCAGGTGTTGCGCTGCAACCGGAGATGTGCTCCCTGAACATGGGGTCTATAAACCTAAACCTTTCCGAAATGGCCAGCAAGGATCGAGAGTGGCGTTACAGTTGGGAAGTGGAACATCTTAATGCCACAAAGGATCTTGTCTTCCGCAATACTTTTTCCGATATCGAATGGATCCTGCGAACCATTGGGGATACCGGTACCCGCTTTGAGTTCGAGTGTTACGACGTCAGCCACTTGTACACGCTAAAGTATTTCCTGGATAAAGGACTGGTTAAGCCGCCGTTGTTCATCCAGACAATTTTTGGTTTGCGTGGTGCCATGGGGGCTCATATCGAAGATGTGATGCATCAGAAGCGAACCGCAGATCGTCTATTTGGTGATCAGTATCACTGGTCGGTATTGGGCGCAGGTAAAGACCAGATGCCACTAGCGACTCTCGCGGCCATTATGGGCGGCAACGTCAGAGTGGGTCTTGAAGATAGCTTGTACATTGGGCGCGGTGAGTTGGCGGTTTCTAATGCCGCACAAGTGCGGAAAATCCGAAGTATCGTGGAGCAGTTGGGATTTGAAATCGCTACGCCTCAAGAGGCCAGGGAAATGCTCGCGCTAAAAGGAAAGACAAATACTGCGTTCTAGATCCAGCTGGCCCACCAAGTGGCTGGGCATCCTGTAGATAAAGCGTTGACTCTGTTGTGAAATACAAATGCCGGCCATCAGGCCGGCATTGTATTTTGGAAACTATAACGATCTTCAGAATTTAGAGCCCAGCAATTCGCATATGTAATTGATATGCGATTCAGCAAAGGATTCGTCCAGAGGGGCGTGACCTATCATCAGGCGCATATAAACCGGCCCATAGATCAAGTCCATTAGCACTTCGACATTTGAATCTTTTGAAATGTCGCCGCTGTTTTTCCACTCTTCAAGCATCTCTCTGACGACTGCTCTGCGGCCGTAATGAAATCGCTCACGGAAGACTCGAAGAATGGCAGGATCAGATTGACCCTCGGCAATGATCTGAGCGACGAGCCGGCCAGGCCATCCCGAATACTGCATCACCAAAGAACGGAAATGATGTGCTATGGCGTCGCGTGGGCGCATTCCTCGAGGAAGCGTTGTTTTTACCAAATGCTGTTCAATAAACGCATCGATGACCACAGACGCCTTGGATTCCCACCATCGATAAATGGTCGCCTTACTGACACCAGCCTCTCGAGCTATTGCTTCGATAGATATCGCTTGAATCGATTTGTCCTGAAGAAGGCTGATAGCAGCCTCCAGGATCTGTCGACGCGTCGCTTCACTGCGAGGGCGTCCAGCAGGCGATGAGGTTTTCTTGACCTGCATTGGGTTCTTTGGCTCTGCGGGCTTGAAGTGGTCTGACTGATTCATTGTAAATCTTAAAAACGAAACGAGACGAATAGTATATTGTTCGTCTAGCTAAATTGCCACTTAAGCTGTTTCGGTTCCCTTAACTCTCTGTGGCTCTAGCCAGGAAAAGGTTCTGGTTAGAGCCACAGGAATCAATCGATACCCATCCTGGTTTTTGCTCTTTACAAAACGGTGCGTGTCGTATAGCTTTGAGTCCTACAGACCTGATTCAGGCTCATTTAGTCAATAAAAAGAGGGAGATCACATGAAGCTCGGCCGAATTTCTGTTAACGGGCCCGACGGCGCGGAAGCTCGTTTGGTGCTGGTAGTCCCAGAGGAGCGCCGGGTCATTGACCTGAAGCGCGCGCTCCATGAACAGTTGGTCAAGGACGGATCTTCCCGGGAAGCTGCTCTGCAATACGCCAATGCTGTTTTCCCTGGCAGTATGTCGGCGGCAATTGCGCTGGGCACACCGTTTACCCAGGCAGCTGAAAAGATCAATGCAAAGCGGGCGGATGCACATTCAATCTCATTTGATAGCGTGCAGTGGTTGCCAGCCTCGGATCCCTCTGTGGTGCGAGATGGGCTGACTTTCGTGGGGCACATCAAGGGCTTCCATGAAAAAATTGGCCAGCCGCCAACGCCAAATCTTTTGAAGGTGCCTGGCTATTTCAAAGGTACCCCGCATACGGTCATTGGGCATGAGGCGGAAGTTCCGTGGCCAGGATACATCCAGCACATGGACTACGAGCTGGAGCTTGGCTACGTCATCGGAAAGCGTGGAGAAAGTCTGCGTCCTGATAACGCGCTTGATCACCTGTTTGGTATCACCATCTTCAACGATTTCAGTGCCCGCGATTGTCAGGCAGTCGAAATGCCGATTGGGATGGGCCCCACCAAGTGTAAAGATTTCGCCTACGGTATCGGGCCTTGGATTACCACCGTAGATGAATTCAAAGACCTGGACCGGATCGGCATGGAGGTTCGCGTCAATGGCGAGACTTGGGGCAAAGGTGACAGCTCCAATAAGCTGTGGACGATTGGCGAGCTCATTGCCTGGGCCAGCCTTGGTGAAGCCATCGTGCCTGGCGATGTGATCGGTTCGGGTACCATGGGCGGTGGTTCAGCTTTGGAGCTTGATCGTAAGCTCCAGCCAGGTGATGTCGTCGAAATGATTGTTGAGGGGGTCGGAACCCTGCGCAACACAATGGGGCAACCTATCTCGGGTCTTTGGTGGCCCGAAGAACGCAAGCCATTCATGTGACGTGTATTTGAAATTCACGCGCGCATCAGAGATCTCAGGCCCGGGCGCAAAAGTACGGGCCTGATAAAACAAAAACGCATTCTTTGATAGGTGTTGAAATGAACATCCTTGGCCCGGACACTTTGTATTTTGGTGTTGACGATGTCGCGCTCTGCGAGCGCTTCCTGGAGGATTACGGCCTTGAGCCGGTAGGGGGCGGACGCTTTGAGGCATTAGATGGAACTGGTGTAGTCATCAAGCATCGTGACGATCCGGCTTTACCTGCCTGGAATTTTCCGACTGCAAACATGTTGCGCAAGACAGTGTACGGCGTAAAAGACATCGCGACTCTCGAGAGCATCCAGAAGGAGTTTGAGGGCGAGCGTGAAGTCAAGGTTTTGGCCGATGGTTCGCTGGAGTTAGTGGACGATCTCGGATTCTCTCTGGGCTTCCAAGTCTCGATCAGAAAGCCGCATAAACTGGCCGCCGAGCGTGTAAACGCGCCTGGAGATATTCACCGTCCTGCGAACAAGACCGGTGTAGATGACAGTTCCGAGCTCGCTCCCAAGCCACGAACGCTCTCCCACGTTGTCTATTTCGTTCCTGATGCCGAGAAGGCCGAGCGCTTCTATGCGGATCGTCTGGGCTTCAAACTCACAGACAAATTCGTCGGAATGGGCCCATTCCTGCGTCCTGCGGGTACTTTCGATCACCATACCCTTTTCTTCATTCAAACCCCGCCGCATTTGCAGGGATGCGAGCATTTTACCTTCCATATGGGGGGGCCGCAGGAAGTACTGCAAGCCGGCTACGCGTTTGCTGCTAAAGGTTACGAGTCATATTGGGGGCCTGGGCGACATAAGTTTGGGTCTAACTGGTTCTGGTACTTCAACACCCCATTGGGTTGCCACATCGAGTACGACGCCGATATGGATCAGCACGACGATGATTGGTCGCCGCGCGTAGCCCCTGCAATCACCGATAACTCCCAAGTGTTCCTGTTCCATTGGCGTGAAAAATGGGCTCCCGGCGGAAAGCCTGATTGATAAGGGGGTAAGTCAAAGATGGCAAAATCTGATCGCCGCAGGCTTTGCCATCTCGAGCAAATTGCGCCAGGGCAATCTTTGGGGTTCAGGACGGAAAGCATAGGTCAAGACGATATTTTTTTAGTCAATGATCGCGGAAATATTGTTGGCTACAAAAACTCTTGCCCCCATTGGCCCGGTTCGACTATGCCGGTGCGCAAGAATCGATATCTCGACAGTGGGTCCAAGCATATCGTTTGTAGTGGTCATGGTGCGTTGTTTGAAATCAATTCGGGTTTGTGCATAAAAGGCCCCTGTCTTGGCTTGCGTTTGACTCCTGTGAGTTTGGAAATTTCTGAGGCGGGAGAAATATTTTTCTTGGGAGAGTAGCATCCCAAAGATTTTTGGCGGATTTTCAGTTATTTAATTGCGTCAGTACCATTGCCAAAAACAAGAACAAGAACAAGAACAAGAACAAGAAAGGAAAGTGTGATGAAGACTCCAGCTGATTTTCGCCTGGTGATTTGTGTTGGTGTATTGCTGTTTTCCGCCCAATCGATTGCGCTTGAAGGTGGCACTTCCAGTTATCCATTGGGTATTGTAACTGTCATGAGTGGGGCAGTAGGTGCTCCAGGCGAAACTCATGCCTACACATACAACAAAACTGTTGCCATAGACTCAATTCGAGATGGGCAAGGGAATAAAGTATTTCCGAAGGCTAAAGGAAGAGTCCACGCTCATGCTTTGAGGTTAGTACACACGCTTGATGGGCCAACACTACTTGGCGGTAACGTTTCATTGCAACTCGCAGTTCCTTACGTTGACGGTCACCTGGATATCCCTGCACTGGGGCCATTTGGTAGAGACTCCTCGAATGGAATGGGCGATCCATTATTCGGTGCCTTGGTCAGTTGGCAGTCTCCAACCTATCTACATAACCTGGAGTTGGATTTTGTAGCGCCTTGGGGCAAATATGATGAGCACGCATTGGTCAATCCAGGAAACAATAGTAAAGCAATCTATGCTGCCTACGCTTTTACCTGGTTTCCAATGCCGCAAGTTGAGGTCAGCTCGAAGGTCAGTGTTAACTACAGTTACGAAAATCCAAAGACTGATTATAAGTCTGGTGTCCAGGTCGCTGTTGACTATGGGTTTAATTATCGGCTGACCCAGAATTGGCTGGCAGGTATTGGTGGGTATTTATCGACGCAGTTGAATGATGACCAGTCCCACGGGGATGATGTAGGTAATCGAACCAAGTCAATAAAAGTCGGACCACAACTGGGCTACGCAAGTCGGGACTTTGGAATAGTACTCAGCTATCAGAAAGATGTTTATGCCCGAAATGCCTCGGAAGGTGACGCAGTGATGCTCAATGGAATGTTTAAATTTTAATTAGGTGCTGCAATTTTCACGCTTGGCTTCTAATGCAAGCGTTTTTTTTAAATGAAAATCACTGCTGGGGGATGTTGGTTTTACTGAACTCTTGACCTCTACCCGCCATTCAGCGCGTATCGATTCTTAAAATACAAGAGAAGCGATACGTGACGCTATTTTGTCCCGTTCAACGACGACCTCAAAACGTTAACTTTTCTTGCAGGCCCTCTTGCAAAACATTACAAATGTGAGTTTTCTAAACGGTGCGTATTGTTTTATTTATAATTATCACCGCTTAGCAGCTGAGAGGTGAGGTTGCGCCAGCGCTTCGTCTGTTCAGGCGTCAGGAAAGGGGTGGCAGCTTCCAAATCTCAAAAGATCATAACTCTCTGTTCTTTCACGCTTGCTGGTAGTGGCTCCGCGGATCTTCCGGCTGCCGGGGTAATGGGCTGCCAGGCAAAAATCCCCTGCCAGAGAACCGTAGGCAAAACACATCACCACGGGCTTGACAGGCATAGCTGACAGCTGTAAGTATACGAAACGTCCCGTATTGTAAAATTGGTGGAAATTGTCTTATCGCAGGTGCTCGGTGAGAGCCGGGTAGGTTTTATGAGTTTTCGGGAGGAGCGGTTAGCGGCGTCAAAATTGAAATTCAGCGAAGCCTAATACAAAAACAAAAGAGGTTCGTATATGCGTGTATTCAAGTCTACTGCGTACTCATATCTGGCGCCTTCAGGGCGGCCGAAGTACTTGGCATGCGTTCTCGCTGGCGGTGCGGTGAGTTTGATATCGATGAGTGCCAGTGCATTTCAAATTGACACGGGCGACAGCGATTTTCGTGTCCGCTGGGATAACACCCTCAAGTACAGTTCTGCATGGCGTCTGAAGGACCTAAGTAGCAAGCTTTCCAAAAGCCAAGTCAGCCTGAATCAGGATGATGGTGACCGTGCTTTCGATAAGGGCCTGATCTCTAACCGTTTCGACCTTCTCTCGGAAATGGATATCGCTTACCGCAATTTCGGTGGTCGTGTGAGCGGGGCAGCTTGGTTCGACACCGAATACCAGAAGGACAATGACAACAACAACCCCGCACGCGCGAACCAGGTCTCAGTTGCCTATGACGAATTCACTGATGACACTCGACATCTGCATGGCGGCGACGGTGAGTTATTAGATGCATTCGTCTATTGGAATGGTGAAGTTGCAGATCGTGCTTTGTCCGTTCGCTTGGGACGGCATGCCTTGATTTGGGGGGAAAGTCTGTTTTTCGGGTCCAACGGGATTGCGGGCGGCATGGCTCCAGTGGACGTGGTGAAGGCTATTTCAGTACCGAATACCCAGTTCAAAGAGATCACCAGACCAGTAAGTCAGTTGTCTACTTCCTACCAGCTTACTGATGCGCTCTCGTTAGGCGCTTTCTATCAGTTTGAGTGGGAAAAAACACGGTTACCTGCTGTCGGTAGCTATTTCTCCACTCTCGACATACTTGGAGAGGGGGCCGAGCGCTTGATCGTTGGGGAGCCATTCCCGAATTTTCTTGGTGGTAATCCAAGTAGCCCTGCAGCTTTTTTCCACGGCAAGGACAAGCAAGCCAGGAATTCTGGACAGGGTGGATTGCAGTTGCGCTACGCAGCTGAAACCGTCGATTACGGGCTTTATGCTATCCAATACCACGATAAAACGCCCCAGTTGTACCTCCGTCCTAGTGTAGCCGGCCCGAATTTTGCCACCGGGCAAGTGGGTGATTTCTACTGGGTGTATCCGGAGGATATTCGCGCACTGGGCGCAAGTTTCACTAAATCAGTGGGTGAGTACAGCTTTGCTGGGGAAGCGTCTATGCGCTGGAACATGCCCCTGGTATCGAATGGTCAGGTCGTACTGCCTGGTGTAGAAGCCGACAACAACAATCATCCGCTATATGCGGTCGGGCGGACAGCCCATGTGAATTTGAACGTTCTCGCTACTCTTGAGCCATCCTTCATATCCAATGAGGCCAGCTTGATAGGTGAAATTGCGTGGAACCGGTTGCTGAAAGTTACTGAAAACCGATCAGCTTTGGATCCGAATGCTACAGACGACGGGGTAGGGCTGAGGTTGGTGTATACGCCAACTTATCGTCAGGTCTTCTCGGGCATCGATCTTAGTGTTCCGTTGGGTGTCAGCTATTTCCCTATGGGTAAGTCGGCTGTGGTCGGCAGTTTCGGGCCTGATAAAGGTGGTGATTTCAATATCGGTGTAACCGCCACCTACCTTGATCGTGTCACTTGTGGTCTGACGTACACACATTATTACGGTCCAGAAGACACCACGCTCAATGAAGCAAGCCAGTTCAATTATAAGCAAGCATTAAAGGATCGGGATTACTTGGCCTTCTCGATCAAGAGCACTTTCTAAGAGGATTTTGACATGACTTCTCGATTTAAATTTAGTGCCGCTTACTTTGTCATAATGAGTGCTGTTGCTCTAAGTGCGTCCGCGATGGCTGCCGGAGTAGATGATTTGGGTAAAAGCCTGACACCGTTGGGGGCGGAGCGGGCTGGTAATGCTGATAAAAGTATCCCGGCATGGGATGGTGGATATACCACCGTTGATCCGGCTTATCAGAAGGGTGGTAAGCGTGGTGATCCTTTCGCCGCGGATAAGCCTCTTTTCAGCATTACTTCAAAGAACATGGCCCAGTACTCAGAAAAGCTGAGCGATGGTGTTAAAGAAATGTTCAAACGGTATCCAGACACCTATCGAATGGATATCTACCCAACGCGTCGAACGGCAGCGGCTCCGCAGTGGGTATATGACAATACAGCCAAGAATGCGGTTAATGCCAAGCTGGTAGAGGGTAGCGCGGGTCCAATGCCTGAAGGGGCCTATGGTGGCATCCCGTTTCCGATTCCGAAAAATGGCGACGAGGCGATGTGGAACCACCTGCTGAGTTGGAGCGGTACTTCAATTACAAGGGACGCTCGCTTCTATCTGATGACAGCCGATGGTCAACAGGTCATGACTACCGATGGTCGTGCTATCCAGGAGATGCCTTATTACTTCCAGGATGGCTCAGCGCAGACTTTTGATGGCGATTATTGGATGATCCGCCTGCTTAATATTGGTCCGCCCATTCGAGCCGGTGAGCAGGCGATGGATCGGGCCAACATCAATGCCGACAAATCACAAACGCATATCTACCTTGCCGGTCAACGGCGAGTGCGAAAGGTACCTAACTCCTGCTGTGACACGCCGGCGCCATCATCAGCAGGCGTGATGGCATATGATGAACTGTCCGTTTATAAAGGGCGACTCAATCGTTTCAACTGGAAGCTGGTAGGCAAGAGGGAATTATATATTCCCTATAACACCAATAAATTCTTTACCGCGGGCAAACCTGAAGATGTACTTGGCAAGCGGCATCTTAATCCGGACGTCTTGCGTTGGGAATTGCATCGTGTGTGGGTCGTTGAGGCAAATCTAAAGCCTGGCGAGCGGCATCAAATGGTTAAAAGCCGTTACTACCTGGATGAAGATACCTGGCAAGCGCTGCTGGGCGATCGTTGGGATGCAAGTGGTCAACTGGCGAAAACACTGTGGGCGCTACCGGCTGTCATGCCAGATATTCCTGCCCTGGCTTCTGTGTCGTCGGGGTTCTATGACTTTACGTCCGGTACTTGGTTTGTACTTGACCTGCTAACTGGGCAACCCTCGCAATGGGGGATTGTCGATCGCTTCAAGAAGTCTGATTTTTCGCCAACAGTCATGGCGGGGCAGGGTGTGCGTTAACGCTAAGCCTCTCTGAAAAGCACCGACAATCTCTTTGTCGGTGCTTTTGCAACACGCGATTCTAGAGATAATAAAAATGATAATAAACAGTCGTTTAAGTGCCTTGGCATTAGCTTTGGCTTTGTCTGCTTTCGCTTCGCTGGCTTGTGCTGAAGGCGGGGCTGTTGGCTCTGCCCTGAGTTCACCGGCCATGCAAATAGCCACACCCGCTCATGCTGTTCTGATTGATTTGGCACGTGCCGGTGATCGACTGATTGCCGTTGGTGAAAGGGGCGTCATCGTACTGTCCGATGACAACGGCCAGTCCTGGCGGCAGGTGCAAGTTCCGGTCTCAGTTAGTCTGGTTGCGGTTCAATTCGTGGACGCTATGCATGGCTGGGCAGTCGGACACGCTGGCACAGTGTTGGCCACTGTCGACGGTGGCGAGCGCTGGAGCCTCCAGCTTACGGGTATACAGGCTGCAGAGATTGAGTTGCAGACTGCTCAAGATAACAAGGCCTGTGCAGTCGATGCCGACGCGGTTGATATGCGCATCTCCAATGCCGAACGCCTGATAGCGGATGGGCCTGATAAACCATTCTTGGCGCTGCACTTTCTTGACGCCAAGCGCGGCCTTGTCGCGGGCTCCTACGGAATGGTGTTTTCTACTCAGGATGGAGGGGCAACATGGCAGTCGTTGATTGGACGCATCGAAAATCCGTCGCTTGTGCACATCTACGCGATCGCTCGCAAAGACCACCTTTGGTTCCTTGCCGGTGAGCAAGGTTATGTGGCTCGTTCAACTGATGACGGAGAGTCTTTCGCACAGTTACCAAGCCCATATAACGGTAGTTTCTTCACCGCCAATGTACGGGGTGACGGAGCTCTGCTGATCGCGGGCCTTAAAGGTCATGCCTATTTGTCATCAGATGATGGCGCCAGCTTTCATCAATTGAGAGGCTCCCGGCCGAATTCAATCAGTAGCTCCACTCGATTGCCCGATGGAAGCGTATTGCTAGCCAATCAAACGGGTGATTTGTTCAGTAGCTCCACCTCAAATGGTTTAGCGCTTGACCCGGTGGGCAAACCGCTGGGAACTCCCGTGAGCAGCATTGTCGAGGCAGTCGACGGCAGTCTGATTACCTCCGGTTTTGCTGGTTTGTCACGTTTTTCACATCCCGCCACTGAAGTTTCGGAGTGAGCATATGAATTCCGCTCGTCATCCTTCCCTGCCTGAATCAGGCGTATTTGATCCAAGCTCAGGGACCTTGGTTGAGCGTGCTCTGTTCAACCATCGCCACTGGGTGCTTCTGCTATGTCTGCTGATGACGGTCTTGCTCGGCTGGCAATCCACTCGACTAGGATTGAACGCTAGTTTCGAGAAGATGATCCCTACTGGACACCCCTATATTGCCAATTATCTAGCCAATCAAAAGGAGCTCTCCGGACTCGGTAATACGGTGCGCATCGCTGTTGCCAACAAGAAGGGGGACATCTACGACACGGATTACCTGCGTACTTTGCAGTCCATGAACGATCGTATCTTTTTGCTGCCAGGCGTGGACCGCGTTTACATGAAGTCGCTGTGGACGCCTGCCACCCGCTGGGTTTCGGTAACGGAGGATGGGCTCGATGGCGGGCCGGTCATTCCTGACAAATACGACGGCAGCCCCGCATCACTCGCTGAGTTGCGCAGCAATGTGCAGCTGTCTAACGAGATAGGCCAACTGGTAGCCTTCGACCAGCGGTCCAGCATCATTTCCATTCCTTTGCTGGCACGCACGCCGGATGACCAGCCCCTCGATTACGCAAAACTGTCTGCTCAGTTGGAAGCGCTTCGCGCCGAGTATCAAAGTGAAAACGTCGACATTCACATCACGGGATTCGCAAAGAAGGTGGGGGACCTGATTGATGGGTTGGGGCAGATTATGCTGTTCTTTGCCGCCGCCATCGCTATCACGACAGTAGTGCTCTATGGCTACACCCGATGCCTGCGGAGCACATTTCTGGTCGTGCTTTGCTCGGTAGTGGCGGTAGTCTGGCAGCTTGGATTGCTGCCGTTGTTGGGGTATGAGCTTGACCCGTATTCGGTCCTGGTGCCCTTTCTCGTGTTTGCCATTGGCATGAGTCATGGCGCCCAGAAAATGAACGGCATCATGCAGGATATTGGTCGTGGCATGCACCGAGTGGTTGCTGCGCGCTTCACGTTTCGTCGCCTGTTTCTCGCCGGTCTGACTGCGCTGCTGTGTGATGCGGTGGGTTTCGCCGTGCTAATGATTATTCAGATCAAAGTCATACAAGACTTGGCCGTTATCGCTAGCATCGGCGTTGCCGTGCTGATTTTCACCAACCTCATTCTGCTGCCCGTCCTGCTCTCCTATGTTGGCGTCAATCCCCGCGCGGCCGAACTAAGCCTCAAGAGCGAACGGACAGAGCAGAGTGGTCAAGCGCGACACGTTTTTTGGCGATTCCTTGATCTTTTTACTCGCAAGCGATGGGCCTTGATCAGCGTAGGTGTCAGCCTGGTGGCCGCTGTGCTGGGCTTTATGGTCAGCTTGCATCTGGCAATTGGCGATCTGGATGCTGGTGCGCCAGAGCTACGTCCGGACTCGCGTTATAACCTGGATGATGCCTTCATGACGCGCAGCTACGGAGCCAGTAGTGACTTGTTCGCCATTATGGTGAAGACGCCGAAGAGTGCCTGCTCGCGCTACGATATCTTGCGTAAGGTCGACGATTTGGATTGGCAGTTGCGTAGTTTGCCCGGGGTAGACTCAACGAACTCCATGGCTCTGCTGAATCGTCGTATGTTGGTTGGGCTGTCTGAGGGCAACTCGAAGTGGTACGAGCTGCAAAACAACCAGGCAATGCTCAACATGATTACCGCCAGCGCGCCACGTGGACTTTACAACGAGTCCTGCAGCCTGCTGACGCTTTACGTTTTTCTCAAAGACCATAAGGCCGAAACCCTTTCGCGCCTGGTTAGTCACGTCGAAGCGTTTGCAGCGGCTAATGACACTGATGAGGTCAAATTCCAGCTTGCCGCCGGTAATGCGGGAATTGAGGCGGCGACGAACATTGTGGTCAAAGAGGCCAATCGCGAGATGCTGTTCTGGGTGTATGGCGCGGTTATTTTGCTCTGCCTCGTCACCTTCAGGTCCTGGCGAGCCACTCTGTGTGCCGTGATTCCGCTCATGCTCACGTCGATTCTGTGTGAGGCACTGATGGTCGGTTTAGGTATCGGTGTGAAAGTGGCGACCCTGCCGGTAATCGCTCTAGGTGTAGGTATCGGCGTTGATTACGCGCTTTATGTAATGACCATCATGCTGGGGTTCTTGCGCGAAGGTAAAAGCCTCTCCGAAGCTTACTACCGCGCCCTGGTCTCCACCGGCAAGGTTGTAATGCTCACGGGGATAACGTTGGCGATAGGTGTGGGTACCTGGGTATTTTCCCCAATCAAGTTCCAGGCTGACATGGGTGTACTCCTGGCGTTCATGTTTGTCTGGAACATGGTGGGGGCTCTTCTACTGCTGCCGGCACTGGCTTACTTCCTCTTGCCTTCCACACCACGCAATGATGCTTCTGGCTGCAGGGTGGCTAACCCGGTGGCGTTGAGTGAACAATCCACTCCAGGTCATTCACTGCGTCTGCACAGCGCCAACTCCTGATTGGCGCGCCACGGCGTATTACGTTTGATCAAGGGCTTTCATAACAACTGCGGTGGGGGCATGTAGCGCCCGAATAATCCTGGACCTGGTTCAGGTTTATCCGGTCAGTGACCCTTCCTTCGTCGGAGAAGCAGTAGTGGCTCCGTCAGTGGGCATGTTTTCCTGTTCCTGGGTGCACCACCACTAGCGTGAAGAGGAGATTTGTATGTCTTTGGTGAGTCGGCTACTGGGTAATCTCTCGGTAGGAGCCAAGCTGTCGATCGGTTTTGGGTTGGTGTTGCTATTCACTCTCGGGGTGGGGGTTACCGCCYTCCATTCTTTGAGTCTGTTAGGGCTTCGCGGTGAACAACTTCGTACCGAGGACTGGATTCAAACGTTGGTCCTGCAGGCTCGTATCGCGGAAAAAGAATATGCGCTGAGTCTTTCTCCTCAGGCGCAGGATCAAGTGCGAGGTGCAGTTGAGCAGCTCACTCGGCATTTTGATGGCCTCCCCCAAAAAAATAGCGCCGACATCGCGATGGGGGATGCGTCCAGCGACTATTTAAAGCAGTTCCTAAGTTATGCCGAATCTCTTCAGCAAGCACGAGAGGCTCGCTTGCGCATGCAAACACTCGCGCAGACAGCGGGAGAAAGCTTCACCTTGGTATTTCTCGACCAGCTGGATACATTGAGTGCGCAACAGGAACGAGGTACGTCTCCGGACAGTGGGCAACTGTTGTTGCTGGAACAGACCACCGCTCTGCGTGACAAGCTGGCCAGGCTCCGTGACAGCGAGCTGTATTATTCGTTGGATGGTGAGGAGCGCTTCCGTAGCGATTGGGAGATGAGCATGAGCGACCTGCTGTCTTCAATGCAGGTGCTCAATCTCGATGATCAGGAGAAGGTTTCGCTGCAGGCTGCAAGTCATGCACTGGGAGATTATCGAAAAGCCTTCGAACAGTTTGTTGCCAGCCGCAAGCAAAGCGCTCGTAGTAGCGAAGCGATGAACACGCAAACCCAGCAAGTCAGCGAGTTGTTAGATAAGGCCAACCAATTTCAGAACCAGGCGATTCAACGCGATAGTCGCAACGCATACAGTCAGCTTGGCCTTATTAGCCTGCTGGCGCTAGCGCTGGGTATTGGCGCGAGTCTATTAATACGTCATTTGATACTGCAGCCGTTGCGTCGGGCTGTTCATTTGGCTCAGCAGGTTGCTGCAGGTGACCTGAGTTGTGTGCCTGATGGTGCAAACGTTCGGCACGATGAGCTTGGGCAGCTATTGGATACCGTCAATAGCATGCTAGGTAGTCTGAGAGGCTTAGTGGGTCGAATTGGTACCGGGGTAGGCCTGCTCAATGGAACGGCAGGGAGCCTGGCAGAAGTCATTCAACGCAGCAGCCAGGGAGTTGAGAGACAACGACAGGAGACTGAAATCGCCGCTACCGCAATGCAACAGATGACTACGATGGCCGGCGAAGTCGCACGTAACGTCAAGGACGCTAGTGCTGCAGTAGCTCTTGCTGATGACCAGGCGCGCGAAGGTGACGATTTAGCGCGCCAAGCCGGCTCCAAGATCGACCAACTGGCTTTAGAAATGACCGGCTGCGCTGAAGCAATGCAATCGTTACTGGCAGAAAGTACGGCTATTGGCGGCGTTCTTGATGTGATTAAAGCTGTAGCAGAACAGACTAATTTATTGGCGTTAAATGCGGCCATAGAAGCAGCGCGAGCAGGTGAGCACGGTCGGGGATTCGCTGTAGTAGCTGACGAAGTGCGTGGTCTGGCACGCCGCACGCAGAGTTCTACCGCCGAAATTGAAGACTTGATTAGTCGCCTGCGTGGCGTCGCCCAGCAGGCAACTGAACGGCTACAGGGTAGCCATGCACTGACAGGTGAAACAGTGATCCTTGCTGGTCAGGCATCTCAGGCGCTGACACGAATTACTCGCGCCGTATTGAGCATTGAACAGATGAACAAACAAATCTCAGGGGCCGCGGAGCAGCAACGGGTTTTGGCGGAACAGGCTAGCCAGAATATAGTTCGGGTGCGCGAAGTGGCAGAGGAGAGCGCCCAAGAAAGTGTGAAGTTGCGAAAATTGACTCTCGAACTCCAGCAGGTGGATGCAGAGTTGAATGCTGCGGTCGGGCACTTTTGCACATAAATATTAACGGTTAATGCGAAAAGTTTTCTTCGTTGGATAGCTGAATAGTCGCGGCCGGATAAAAGAGCTTGGGCTGCGCTTGCATAGTGCAGGTCGCCTTGTCTTGGACTGACGACCTCACGCGTGGAGGTTTAAATGACGATGCCATTCGAACGGAGCAGGTCAGTCGCACAAACTCATGCTTTCCTGACGGAGCTCTGGACCCAGAGTGGGTATCGTGGTTTCAAATCGGTGGTTGCGAGTGAAGCCCTTCATCCACGCTAAATACCGCTAATATCAATTGCGAAAGCTTGCGAGAGAAAGGGAGGTCGGGTGAGCGAATACCAAGGCATGCGCTGGTTCAAAACAGATTTTCAGATCCAGACGCCAGAAGACAACAAGCACTGGGCGGATGATGACTTGCGTCTGCTGAGCCCTCGGCGGCCCCTTCAAAACGGTGTGCCTAACGAGGAAGATATTCAGAGCAAAGCCAAGCGCTTTCTTAAACGCTGCCATGAGCTTGAACTGGAAGTGATTGGCATCACCGACCACAACTTCGCGGAAAAATCCGAGCCACGCGACTGGTTCCTCACCCACCTGGTTGAGCAGAATAAATCGGTCGCCAAGGAGCTTGGCCGTGCGCCCCTTTTCATTCTGCCCGGTTTTGAAGTCGACATCGGCTACCACGTCTTATGTCTGTTCGACCCCGCCACCAAAATGCGCCACGTGCAACGCGTCAACATGATCCTGATCAAGTTGGGTTTGGCGGAGAACCAGCGCTTCAGGGGGGGTGAACCGACGGCGCTTCGCCGAGGCGAGCAGGCGATCAGCTTGAAAACGCTGCTCGACACGGTGCAGAAGGAGCATGGCGGCATTGTGATCGCGGCGCATGCCGATCAGCAGGATGGTTTGCTGTCCGCTTCGCGAAATATTGATGACTATCAATTACCAGGCTTGCTCGCGTTAGAGTTGACCGGCTACCCCATTTCAGAGAAATACCGCTCCATTCTCCAGGGGCGCAACAAGGATTGGTCGCGCGCCGGACTACAACCAGCCTATGTGCAGTCCTCGGATGCAAAGTCGCTGAAAGCAGATGCTGAAGGCCGCCCCTTGCCGAATGCGCTGGGTTATCGTCACACGTGGGTCAAGTCGTCCAAACCGTCGATTGCCTCGCTACGGCAAGCGTTTCTGGATGGAAAATCACGACTGCGACTGCAGCTCCTACGTCCCTCAGATGAGCAAACCCATCCGCGGATCGTGTTTCTGAAGTGCCAGGGACTCAAATTCCTCGCC